>JANYDX010000438.1 GCA_025363395.1 Verrucomicrobiota bacterium | reverse complement strand
GATCGCAGCCCGGCTGGTCCAATCCGGCCGGCAGAAAGAGGTCCAGGTGTCGATCAGCGGTGGTTGGGCCCAACAATTACGCACCGGCTATACCAGACTCCACGAGTGGATCACCATAACTGCGCCGCAGTTGAAGCGCGTCGTCGGCTTGCCTACTGAAACCATCAACCCTGCAACCTGAATTTACCGTTTCCTGGCCTCCAACTGCGGAATTTAGGTTCATTTCTGTATCCGTGTTTAGCGGTAAAAATCCGTGGTTGAATGGATCGGTTGAACTACGGAATCTAGGATGAAGGATGACCGGACTGCTGGGCTCGTCGTGATTTCCTTTCCGACGCTTCCGCTCTCGTGCTTGCCTGCAGACTGGGATGAGCCACCGCACGGCGCTGCTTTCGGACGCATTGGGATCTAATTGCGATGCCCTGGTGACCGCACCATTTGAAGGTCCGATGCCAGCAACTAGCTACCGGCGGTTCTCCACTGGGGGGCGATCCTTAACGATATGAGGCGCACGAAAAGGTCGGGCGGACGCCCGCCAAAATCCTGCAAATCCGTCACGGCCATGCCGCTCAAATCTCAATCCGGATGAGGTTCGGCGATTGCGACCGGATAAAAGCTGGTGCTCGGGACAGGACTCGAACCTGCACGCCTTACGGCACACGCACCTCAAACGTGTGTGTCTACCAATTCCACCACCCGAGCATTCCCAACGTTGGGAAGGGGAGATAGGTAAATCTTGCAGAGCTTGTAAAGCCCGGAAATGCGCTTGCTTCGTGCTTTTATTCTTTGGACACTGCGCTTTTACCGCAAGACCGACCTAGCCTCGCGGAACACCTAGCAATAAACAAGTTCACACCGGGTAGCCACGCCCGTTTGTTACACGCCCTTCATGGACGACAATACGCCTGCCAACGAAAACAACGAACCGAGATTGAACAAAATCGATCTCAGCCAGTTGCAGTCCTTCAATTTCGGTACGCAATGGACCGAAGTTAAACCTCTTTCGCCCGGAGCCCGACGCGATGCTGATCGCGGAGAGCGGCGTGATCGTCACGACGATGGCGGAAACCGCGGTCCTGCGCAGCGCGACCGCCGGACATTTCACAAGCCCGCCGGTCCGGCCGGCGCTGGATCGGTTGCCCCGGGATCATCTGCTCCCGCTGGTGACGGCCAGCAGTATCAGCCGCAGGGTGATCGTCCGACGGCGGGTGGCCGCCGTTTTGATCGGGGTCCGGGCGGCCCGCGCCGCGACTTTCAAGGTGAGCGCCAGGAGGGCGGACAGCAATTTGATCGTGCGCCCTATATTAGCCCGTACTTCGTGGCGACCTGCTATCCCGAGGACACTGGTTTTGCCGCGATGGTGAAAGCAGTCCGTGCCTCATGCCGCACCTATCAGCTTTTCGAAATCACCAAGGCGGTCCTTGAAAAGAACGATCGCTTTGTCGTCGTGCTGCAGCGCGCCAAGCCTGCCCGTCCCGAGCGAGCCCCCGATGCCGCGCCCGGTGCGGAAGGTGCACCGGCTACCGGTTCCCGCGCTCCGCATGAGAAGCCGGCTCCGCTCTATATGTCGCTGCCTGATCATCTGCCGTTCGACACAGAAGACGCGGCCATCCAGCATGTGCTGGGCAATAATCTCGGCGCGTTTTTCGATACGCAGGAAGTCGAGATCGATCCGCCCAAGGGCAATTTCCCGATCATCAACAAGTGCGGGATCACTGGCGAACTGCTCGGGCCGCCCAATTATCACCGCTACCAGCAGATCCTTCAACAGCACCACGCGGCGAAACTTTCCCGCATGCCGTTTGAGCGCTTCCGCGAGAGCATCACCTCGGTCCGCGAACCGGAAGTTGCCGCCCAGTGGCTGGAGAAAATGAAGAAGGCCACGCGGTATACTTGGAAGACGCAGACGGCCAAGACCACGATTCCTCCCTTCGAGACTACTCCGCCAATCGAAATTCCTTTGTCGACCGACGCCGCGCCAGTTGCAGCGGCACCTGCCGAGGCTCCCGCTGTTCCAGCAGCTCCGGTCGCATTGTCCTTCGACAGCATTGAAGACGCCCGTCTCTACCTCCTCGCCAACGCGCGGGACAAGGTGGTTCGTCCCGTCGAGAATGTGCGCTTCCACGGCAAGCTCATTGAAAAGCTGCCCCAAGGCGAAATCCGCCGCGCCCTGGAGGGTCACGTGGAACGCCAGCGCCGATTCCCACTCGACACGGCCAACGCCTTGCGCGGTCGCCTGCGTCGCGAGAATTTCACGATTTTCAAGAAAGGTTCGCGCGGCGTTTCCTACGTCTGCGCAGTGAAGCGCCGTTTCCGCGTTCCCGGCCAGGTGTTTTCCGAGACCATCGCCTCGCTGATCGATTTCATCGAGAAGCACCCGATGATTCACGTGAAGGACCTCCCGAAGGCTTTTCTCGCGATCGATGTGGCCGCAGCCACCGCCGCTGCCCCCGCCCCTTTGCCGGAAGGCACGACCATCACCCAGGCTCCGTTCTTGGTGCTGCCTCCTGAGCAAGCCGAGAAGCTGCGCAAGATGGGCAACGATCTCCGCTGGCTCGTCATGGAAGGTTACGTGACCGAGTTCTCCGATGGGAAACTCTTCTCGCCTCCGCCGATGGCCCCGCAAGCGGCCAAGAAGGCCGAGGCTGGCGAAGAGGAACACGATCCCGTGGATTTCCCTGATGCGCCGGCTACGGCTGCCAAATCGACTCCTTCGGCATCGCCGGTGGAAGCGGCTGCCGCGATACCTGTCGCCGACACGCCGGTGGCCGAGACCGCTGCTCCCGTCGAGGAGCCCAAGTCCGAAACCCAAGCCTGATCTTTTCAAGCCCGCTCCAGTGAGCGGGCTTTTTTGTGCTCTTTATTTGGGTCGAGGCCGTTGCCCTCAACGGCCCACCGGGGCAGGCGCTCGAAGGCAGCCGCCCTTACCGCAAACACACCCGGTGCCGGTCGTCTTCCTCAATGAAAAACACGACATGCCACGTGTCGCTTGGCAGCCACGCGGCGATTTTTTCCGGCCATTCCACTGCAAGGCAGTACGGACTCACCAGAAAGTCCTCGAGCAGGAGTGATTCGATCTGTTGTTCGGTTTCCAAACGATAAGCGTCGAGATGGATCAGCGACCGATCGCTGCCTTGATGCACGCAAAAAATGGCAAACGTGGGACTGGTGACGCGTCCGGCCACGCCCAATCCGAGTGCGAGGCCCTGCACGAAAGTGGTTTTTC
>JANYDX010000420.1 GCA_025363395.1 Verrucomicrobiota bacterium | reverse complement strand
GGAGCCACCCGGCCATCGCGACCTACTTGATCAGTACGCTGGTGCTGTTTTATTTCGCCTACACCGTCTACTCGGTGCCGCTCAACAGTCTCGGTTACGAGATGACTCCGGACTACTCAGAGCGCACGAGTGTGTGGGCCTTTGCCACGTTTTTCAACAAGGTGGGGGAACTAAGCTACAGTTGGATCTTCCCCCTGACTACGCTGGCGATCTTCGGCTCGGTCATGCATGGAGTGCAGGTCATTGGCTGGACGGTAGCGATTTTTATTCTGGGTGGCGTGGGCGTCATTCCCGGTCTCTTTGCCAAAGAGCGCTACTTTAAGAAAGCGGTGAAGCAGGAAAAGGTTCGCCTCTGGCCCGCGTTGAAAGCGGCGGGTTCCAATCGTGCGTTCATGCTCCTGGTCGGGCTTACGGCGCTGCAAATCGGCGCGGGCATGCTGGCGAGCAACATCGATTTTTATCTGATTGTTTACTATATTTTCGGCGGTGACGTCGCTCAAGGCGCCGTGTGGAAAGCCTGGCTTTCCTCGAGCTACGCGGTGCTGGGCATCCTCTGGATTTTTCCCATCACCTGGCTGGCCGATCACTATGGCAAGCACGTCACGCTCGGAATCACCTTCGGGTTGGTGCTGCTGGGTGCGGCGGGCAAATGGTATCTCTACACCCCCGGCCACCCGTGGAAAATCCTGTTCGATTCCGTCCTGTGCGGACCAGTGTGGGTGGCGATCTACACTTTGACCCGCTCGATGCTGGCCGATATTTGTGACGATGACGAGTTGCGCCACGGTTTCCGCCGCGAGGGTGTCTTCGGCGCCGTTTTTTCCTGGGTGGAGAAAACCGGCTACTCCTTTGGTTTTCTCGGCGCGATGCTCACGATCAAACTCACCGGCTTCAATGCCGGGAACCCCGGGGGCGTCCAGACCCCCGACACCATCCTGTCCATGCGTTTGGTGCTCACCATCTCCACGGCAATCTGGGCGATCGCGGCGCTGGTATTGCTCTATTTTTATCCGCTCAACCGGAAGCGCGCCTATGAAATCCGCGATGCGTTGGAGGCGCGGCGAGGCACGGTATGACACCTCCCGACTCATCCTCCAATGGCGCCGGTGGTTCTGCATCCGGGGCGATAAAGAATTCGCCGCCGGCCGCCGCTTCCCGCAAGCTGGCCGATATGAGCCGTTCCCAACCCGCCCCCAAGAGTGGCAAGAAGTCCACGATTTACGACCTGGCCCGCCTGGCCGAAGTTTCCCCCGGCACCGTTAGCCGCGTGCTCAACAATCGCGACAAGGTGAAACCCGAGACGCGGGAGCGCGTGCTGCGGGCCGCCAACACCCTCAATCTCAAGCCGCAGGTTTCCGTCCGTTTTCGCCAGGTTGCGATTCTTTCCGAGCCGACCTTCTCCGACCGGATCGAGGGTTACGCGGCGACCCTCACCGCCCATTTATCCTTTGCTTTTTCCCGGCGCAACATGGGTGTGGTGCTGCCTTCCAATCCGATCGAACAACTCCCCGGCCTGTTCCTCGATGGCTTGATCGCCGTTACCTTTGACAAGCAACTGCAGGAGCTCCTCGCTGATCTGGAGACACGGATGCACGTCGTGTACATGGACAAGTTTGACGCGGGTCCGGGCGAGTACACGGTTCGTTCCGACCACGCAAACTCGGGTTATCTCGCCGCGAAACACTTGATCGCCCAGGGCAAGCGCAAGCTCGGCTTCCTCGGCGACAACAACAAGGCTCCCTTTCTTGAGCGCTTGAAAGGATTTCGCAAGGCGATCGTCGAGGCGCAGCTTCCGATCGACGAACGTCTGCATGTGCTCAGCGGTCCCGAAACCAGCCACTTGTCCGCCGTCAATCGCATCGTGCGCGCCGGCGCCGACAGCATTTATGTGCCCGGTACCAGCTTCCAGGCGATGGAGTGCCTGCACATTTTGACTTATGTGATGGGAATCAAGGTACCGGAGCAAATTTCCCTGATTGGCGGCGAAAACGAAGGCATCTCTGCGCTGCAAAATCCACCGCTCACCACGATTGAGGATCCGCTTCGGGAAATGGCGGAGCAAGCCGCCGCCATGCTCGATAAGCTGACCGCCGGCGAACGCATCACGAACCGCCACCTCATGCTGCCCGTTCGATTGATCGAACGCGATTCCGTCGCCTGATCCGCTCTTTTTTTTGATCATGATTTTGCGAAAAATCGCTGCGCCTTAAAAATTGAAGACTTTTATGATATGTTAAACTCAGCAAACAGGCCCGGTGGACGGTCGCCCGGAGGTAGCACGGTGAGTCCCTTAACCGCCGCGCGGATGCCAGAGCATTCGCGGCGCGGGATGGAGTCCGTTCCCGGCCCTCATTTTTTTGCCTGATATGACCCTCACCTTGCATCTTGATCAGGAATGGCAATTCCGGCGTCTCCCCGCCTCGGAGGCGGAAGTCGCCTGGACGAGTGTGGACCTGCCCCATTCTCCATTTGTTTCTGATCTCGACGGACGGAATCACTGGCTGGGCGAGTGCGAATACCGCCGCGTGATCGAATTGACGATTCCCGCGCCAGGTGAGCGCTGCGTTCTCTTTGTCAGCGCTGCCATGCACACTGCACGCATTTTTGTCGATCAACGCGAAATTGGACGGCACGAGGGCGGTTATCTTTCCTTTGAAGTGGATCTCACGTCCGCGCTGCGGGGTGGCGCGCGCCATGAGCTGATGTTGCGCCTCGACAACCGTGAAACCCCGGACGTACCGCCTGGAAAGCCCTTCGATGAACTCGATTTTTGCTGGTATGGCGGACTTTATCGCGGGGTTGAACTGCGCATTTATCCCCCGCTGCACATCACTGATTCGGTCGGTGCCGGTGAAGTGGCCGGCGGCGGCGTTTTTGTCCGCACGCTCGCGGCGTCCCAAGATGCGGCGTCGCTCAGTGTGAAAACCCACGTCCGTAACACCGGATCCGTCACGCGGGATATTCAGTTGGAGGTGGAATTGTTGGATGGAGTGAAAGTCGTCGCTCGTGCCCAACGAGCGGGGGTGACTTTTGCAGCAGGATCATCGGCGTCCATTGAACTTGAATTGGAGGTGAAGCATCCGCGGCTCTGGCAGCCTGATTCGCCCGCCTTGTATGAGGCGCGCGTGACCTTGCGCGCGACGGACGGGACTGTGCTCGACTTGCACACGGTTCGGGCTGGGATTCGTCGGATTTCATTTTCACGGTCGGGTGGTTTCACGATCAACGGGCAACGCCGCCGTCTCCGCGGCACCAACCGGCATCAAGAGTATCCCCGCGTCGGCTATGCTGCGCCCCGCGCCGCCCAGCACCGTGACGCGCGCTGGATCAAGGAGGCGGGGTTCGATTACGTCCGCGTCGGGCACTATCCGCAATCGCCCGATTTTCTCGATGCGTGTGATGAACTCGGGATTGTCGTCATGAATTGCATCCCCGGCTGGCAGTACATGGGCGGGGAGAAATTCCGCGTGGCTTGCTATCAGAATGCCCGTGATGTCATCCGCCGCGACCGGCACCACCCGTGTGTGGTGCTCTGGGAATTGTCGTTAAACGAGACAGCGATGGACGACGAGTTTATGGACCGGCTGCACGCCATCGGCCATGAGGAATATCCGGGCGACCAGATGTTCACCTGCGGCTGGCAGGACCGCTACGACGTGTACGTTCACTCGCGCCAGCACGGAAAAATTCACCATTGGGTGAATGGCGACAAGGCGCTCGTGGTCGCGGAATACGGCGACTGGGAGTTCTACGCGTCCAATGAAGGCTTCGATCAAAAAACCGGGGCGGGAGTTTTTGCGGCCGGAAGTCATGCGCGTCAGCGGCGTCAGGACGGCGAGCGCGGGCTGCGCCAGCAGGTGTCCAATCACATCATCGCGCTCAACGACACGCTCAGTTCCACAGCCGTGCTCGACGGCCAGTGGTCGGTGTTCGACTATGCCCGCGGCTATGATCCCACTCGGGCCGCCTGTGGCGTGATGGATGTTTTCCGCCTGCCGAAGTTTTCCTGGTACTTTTATCGCAGTCAGCGCGGAGCCGGGGAGGGCGGCGCCGGTTGGAAAGGCGGCGCCATGGTCTACATTGCGTCGCACTGGCTGCCGGCTTCGGATTTGCGCGTGCTCGTCTTGAGTAACTGCGAGGAGGTGGAGCTGCGCCTGAACGGGAAGCTGCTCAGCCGGCAGTGGCCGGCGAAAACCTGGATGACGCAACATCTGCCGCATCCGCCCTTCGTGTTTGATCTGCCCGCGTTTGTTCCCGGGGTGCTCGAAGCGACCGGGTTAATCGAGGGCAAGTTCGCGAACTCGCATCGCGTGGCGACGCCGGGTTCGCCCGCGAAACTGGAGATCGAAATCGATACCGCGGAAATTTTCCCCGGGGCGGATGAGTCTGACGTGCTGATGGCGCACGCCCGCATTGCAGATTTTCACGGCACGCTTTGCCTGTCCGATACGGCGCTGGTTGAATTCACGATTGCCGGTGACGCCGTACTGGTTGGCCCAAGCACCGTGGCGGCGGAAGCCGGCATCGCCTCCGTGGTCGTGCGGGTGCCTCGGGGCTGCGAATCTTTTGTTTTGCAGGGCAACCGGTCCGGTCCGGATGGAATCTTCACCGCGGAAGGCACCTGGCTGAGGCAACACTCGATCACTCCGGTGCTTTCACTGGCTTGAGTCTCCGGCGATGATTTGCTCTGCGGATTCCGGGGACGAGTGAGTGGTCTTCACCAGGACTCGATGAACGCATTCGGTCATCCTTCGCGTGGCGGTGGATGACACAGCTCTTTGAAAACAGGCCAAATTTCTTCCTTTGCGGCGCCAATGCTTTGGTGTGAAGTGATGTCTGATGTCCGCCGAGCCCATCCGCTATTTTCATCGTTATAAGCAGACCGTTGAGACCGAGCAGGTTTATGGCGGGAGTTGGCTGCGCTGGACTTATCAGACCAGCCTGGGTCGTCTCTCCCTCGCGTTGCTCGTCAAGCGGGCGATTGTCTCGCGCTACTACGGTTGGAAAATGTCGTGGCGCTCAAGTGCCAACCGGGTTCTGCCCTTCATCGTGGAGTACGACTTGAACGTCGATGAGTTCGCTAAAAGCGCTTTCTCCTTCAAATCGTTCAACGACTTCTTCTATCGCGCGCTCAAGCCCGGGGCCCGGCCCATTGCACCCGGCGAGAATGTTGCGGTGTTGCCGGCGGACGGACGTCACCTGGCCTTTCAGAACGTGGATGCGGCCGCTGGATTTTACGCCAAAGGCCAGCAATTTTCGCTCGAATCATTTCTGGGTGACAAGGCGCTGGCGGAGGAATTTGCGGGGGGCGCGTTGCTGATCTCGCGCTTGTGCCCGGTGGATTATCACCGTTTCCATTTTCCGGTGAGCGGCCGGCCCGGCGAGCCCCGGTTGATCAATGGCTGGCTGTACTCGGTGTCGCCGATCGCGCTCCGGCAAAACCTCGCGTACCTTTGGGAGAACAAACGCATGATCACTTTGGTGGAGTCGCCCCAGTTCGGCCGGGTGGCGGTGTGTGAGATCGGAGCGACGATGGTCGGGACGATTTTCCAGTCTTTCAGTCAGAATCGCGCGGCCACGAAAGGGGAGGAGAAGGGACTATTCCAGTTTGGTGGTTCATGTGTGATTACCCTTTTTCAAGCCGGGCGGATCAAACTGGACGACGACCTGATCCGGCACGGTGCCGAAGGAATCGAGGTATACGCCCGGATGGGCGACCGCTTGGGCGAAGCGGTTGGAGGATTTAGCCGAACAAATGTTTAAATGCGTCCAGAGATCTCTGACAAAAAACAGCAACCTTATCGGAATGGACGCGTCTATCTTTGAAACCATGAATCAACGCAGCCCTTGCTCTCGTCTCCGCTTTAACGCCTCCATTGTACTCCGATTGGGCGCGATTTGTTTATCCGTCGCGGCCTTGACGGGTTGCGTCGTGGAGGAAGCCCAGAGACGCCCCCGGCGTTCCAGGGTGATTGTGCAGGAGGCGCCGCCACCGCCGCCCCCCTCGCGGATAATCGTGGAGGAGCCGGCTTATCCCCGTGAGGAAATAATCGTAGTGCGGGAGGCTCCGCCACCGATGCGGGAGGAAATCATTGTCGAACGCGAACGTCCGTCTTCACGCCATGTCTGGGTCAATGGCTATTGGGGATGGCGGGAAGGACGGCATGTGTGGATTGCCGGCCATTGGGAACTACCTCCGCGGGAGAATGTGGTTTGGAACGCTCCCCGCTGGGAGCAGCGGGATCGCGGTTATGTTTTTGTGAGCGGTGGTTGGCGCGAGGGTTCAGGCGCAGTGACAGAGCGGATAATTTCTCGGCCCTCGGTCAGCGTGCGGCTCAGTTTTGTCGCGCAACCCCCGCCTCCCCCCCGGCGCGAAGTGGTTGTTGAAAGCCAGCGGCCCTCGCGCGACCATGTTTGGATCAAGGGATATTATGTCTGGCGCGACGGACGGCACGTCTGGATTGACGGCCACTGGGAACGTCCGCCTCATCCTCGCTCTGTGTGGGTTGAACCGCGTTGGGAGCGGCATCCTGAAGGCCACGTCTTTGTCGAAGGGTATTGGCGTTAGGCGCTGTTAGGTTCGGGTAAAGGGAGACCCGCCGCCGCGCAAGCTGATCCCTTCGCGGCCGCAACCTTTGGTTCCTTCTGCTGGTTGGTGCGCGGTCGAATTCTGATACTTGGTTTGCGCATGTTCGTCCCGCGGGAATTATGATCGTCGCCCCGCCCGCCACCGCCGGCCAAACGGCGCTTGCCACGATAATTGGAAATCGAGAATCTGAAATTGAAAATCGCGATGCCCGGGTGGTGGAATGGCAGACACGAAGGTCTTAGAAGCCTTTGCCGTAAGGCGTGCAGGTTCGAGTCCTGTCCCGGGCACCAATCAAGCGCGATTTTCCACTGGAGGCTTCGCCCGGCAATGTTGCGGCGGCCGACTTCGATTTCATCAAGAAACAACCGGCGGTGAAGCTGGCGATACCATACAGTCGGGATAACTTGTCCTATTTCCGGATGATCGGCACCGCCATGAAAGCGAAATATGCGCCGCTCAATCGAGTAAAATCTGGGCCTCTTTATTTTTTAAATAACCGGCTATCAAAGGTGAACAGCATATTTGGAATAACACCTAAAAAGCACTTGCCTTATTCATACTAATTCAATGTAGATTTGATTAGTATTAAATATGAAGCTCTCGAAACGTGGCGAATACGCTCTCCGTTCCATGATCAACCTTGGCATTGCCGCCAAGGTGAAGCGATCACTGGTGCGCGTGGCGGAGTTGGCCAAGGCGGAGGATTTGCCGATCAAGTTTTTGGAGCAGGTGATGCAGCAATTGCGCGAGGCGGGCTTCGTGGAAAGTGTGCGCGGCAAGCACGGCGGCTACCGGCTCGCCAAACCGGCCGGCGATATTCCCATTGGCCAGATTGTACGCCTGATCGACGGCCCCCTGGCTCCGATTGGCTGCGTCAGCCAAACCGCCTATGAGCCATGCAACTGTCCTGATCAGGATCACTGTGGCCTGCGCATGCTGATGCTTGATGTGCGCAACGCCATCGCCGCCATCCTTGATCACTACACGCTGGCTGACGTGGTCGAGGTAACCACCCGCAAGCTGGTCACCCGCGGCCTGCCTCTGCCTTACAGCGCGCCGGTTGAAATGATTTCAGCCCGCCAAAAGATCCGCAAAAGCCGGGCGCGCAGTTCAGTCAAC
>JANYDX010000412.1 GCA_025363395.1 Verrucomicrobiota bacterium | reverse complement strand
CCCAGGGCGTCGAGCGCCGGGTAAAGGCGGGCAAAGAGTGTCGGCAGATTGAGCGCCTCGTTATAGACGGGAATCACAATGGAAAGTTGCGGGACGGCGCTCATGACTTGAGATGAGCTGACAGAATCGCGGTGAGGCTTTCGACGACCCGCACGACATCCGCACGGACCATCGCGGGAAAGAGCGGCAGGGTGAGAATGTTGCGGCCGGCATATTCGGCGTGCGGAAAATCACCGGCCTTCCAGCCCAGCCGGCGATAGACCGCGAAAAGGTGAATCGCGGGATAATGCACCTGGTTGCCAATGCCGGCGGCCTGAAGTTTTTCCATAACCCCGGCCCGCTTGATGGTCAGTTTCTCTTCGGGCAGCACCACTTGGAACATGTGCCAGTTGCTATTGGTGAAATCCGCTGGCGGCAATCCGAGACCAAGCGCCCGGCCCGCCGGGGTGTCGAGCAATTCGAAGTAGGTGCGCGCGTGTTCGCGCCGCTGAGAATTAAAGGTGTCGAGGTGCGGCAACTGCCCGAGACCGACACGGGCTGCGACGTCCGTGAGATTGAATTTTCCTCCGACCACTTCGACTTCCATGCTGTCAACCCCGGAGCGAACGACGCCCTGCAGTCGATATTGCTCGGCGAGTTTCGCCTCGCGCTCGTTGTTCAGCACCAGGCATCCGCCCTCAATGGTGGTGATGTTCTTGTTCGGGTGAAAACTGAAGGAAACGAAATCGCCAAAGCTGCCGATCCGCCGCCCGCCCCAGGTGGCGCCGATGGATTGCGCGGCATCCTCGATGACGCGGAGCTGGTGTTTTTGCGCGATGGCGTAAAGCCGGTCCCGGTCAACCGGCAGGCCGGCGAGATCCACGGGGATGATCGCACGGGTGGCGGGAGTGATGGCGGCCTCGACCAGAGAGAGATCGATGTGGCGGGTGACAGGATCAATATCAACGAAGACCGGTCGCGCGCCGACCGCGAGAATGACATTACTCGTGGCGACCCAAGACAGCGGCGTAGTGATGACTTCGTCGCCGGGACCGATGCCGGCGATGCGCAGTGCAATCTCCATGGTGCACGTGCCGGAATTGAACGCCCGTACTGGACGTCCCCCGAACAAGGCGGAGAGCTTCGCTTCGAAGGACTTTACCTGGGGCCCTGAGGTGAGCCAACCCGAGCGCAGCACTTCGACCACGCCGGCAATGGTCTCTTCATCAACTGTCGGGCGGGTGAAAGGCAAAAATGGTTTGCTCGACTCGGATGCGCTCATATTAAAGCCGATTGATCAGCAGCACATGCTTCGGGGTTTCAACCAGAATCCGGCCCTGAAATCCAGGCTGGGCCTGCAGCGCCGGGAGCTCAGAGCGCCGGAGCAGGAGGTAAACCTGTCGCGGACCGGCCCAAAGATCGCGGAATTCCGCTTCATTGACATGCAGCCCCCGACGTTTCGCGTCTCGATCAAGGAAGAGTTCGAGTTCCCCTTCATATTCAACCGTGCCGACGGTGCGCCGGGAGTAATAACTGAAGTCATGAAAATAATCGTGATAGTGGAGGACGATGTCGTCGGGGTCAACCTGCTGTGCGACGATGCGGGCGAGATCCTTGGTACTGGGCCGGGCAATGGCCGGCGTCGCGATGACGAGCACTGCGGCAAACGCACCCACGCTGGCGAGCATGAGCCGCAAGGCCGCCTGGGAGGAGCCGGATTGCTGTAGAAGTTGCACCCCGATGGCGCCTCCGAGCAGAAAAACTCCGCAGAGCATCGCAAAATGGCTCAACCCGTCGGCATTCGCCACGGCGCCAAGGAGGGCAGGTTTAATAAATACCGCGATGAGCGCGAGCCCCAGCAATCCGCCAATAACCGAAAAACCAATGAACCCCGCCCGCAGTCCAGTCGCCGAGTTGGTTCGCAAGCGCGGGGCCAAGTAAGGGCCGAGCACGAGCGCCAGGGGCGGGAAGACCGGCAGCATGTAAGGCACGAGTTTTGATTTCGACGCGCTGAAAAACAGAAAAATGAAAGCTGCCCAAAGAAGAGGAAACAGGCGGTCGGCGGATTCCGCGCGCTGGTTCCAACCGCCCTGCACCGCCGTCCGCACCGCGCCGAATAGAAAGCCGGTCCACGGAAACAACCCGAGCAGCACGATCGGGATGAAAAACCACCACGGTTCATAGCGACCGTGCGTCGTCGTGGTGAAGCGCAGCCAGTGCTCATGCACGAAATAAAACCACGCCCACTCGGGGTTGCGCCCGGCGACCAGAATATGCCAGGGTACCGCGATGAGAGCGAATAGCAGCAGCCCCGTGGGCAGGTAGAACGGGCGCAAGCGCCGCCACTGGTTGAAGAGCAGCAGCCAGAAAAACATCACCGCCCCGGGCAATAGGAAACCGATCAGCCCTTTGGCCAGCGTGGCCAGTGCTGCGCTGGCGTAGAGTCCGTAAAATAACAGCTGGCGCCGCCGGCCAGGTGGTTCGCGCACGGCAAGCAAAAAGCAGTACAGCGTCGCACTGATCAGCACCGACACGACCATGTCAGTCAGCAGAATCCGGGCATGGGCAAAATAAAGCAGGGCCGTCGCCTGCACCAGCGCCGCCCACCAGCCGGCATCGCGGCCGCCCAGCGCACGGCCGGCGGCGTAAGTAAGCAAAACGCCCAGCGCCGCGAGTATCGCGGGGGTGGCGCGGGCCGCGGCTTCACCAGGGCCGAAAAGCTTCAGATTCCCCGCGACCAGCCAGTAAGTGAGCGGTGGCTTCTCAAAATATTTTATGCCGTCGAGCCGCGGAGTCACAAAATCCCCGGTGGCCAGCATTTCGCGGGGAATCTCCGCGTAGCGGGCCTCATCCGGATTGGCGAGCGGGGCAAAACCCAGTCCGACCCCGAACAGCGCCGCGCAGATGATCAGCAGCAGGCCAACATCACGCCGGGCGGACACGGCGTGAGCGGTAAATAGGGCGGTGGGTGCGGAGCCGGAAGGGAGCGATGTCACGTATCAATAAATTTATCTGAACCGCGCTGACGAGACCGTGACGCGCAGATTACAATTCAGTCACTTTAACGTGGAGGTGGGGCGGGGTGGAGATTGATGGAAGAGCGACAGAAGGACCGGGAGAATTATGAGGACAAGCGGCAATTGCAGGAGAAGCCCTGAGATAATGGCGATGGCGAGAGGCTGTTGCATCGCGGAGCCCTGCCCCAGCCCGAACGCCAGCGGCAGAAGAGCAAGGATCGCAGCGAAGGTGGTCATCGCGATCGGGCGCATGCGATTGAGGCCCGCCTGGACCAAAGCTTCGGCCGGAGACATCGTGCCAAGCGAAACCAATTCGGACACATAGAACACGGCCACCTCCGTGGCGATGCCGACGATCATGGTCATGCCCATCATGGCAGAGATGTTCAGCTCGGTGCCGGTCAGCCACAGGCCGATCGCCACCGCCGACAGCGCAAGCAAGGTGCAGATCAACATCGCGCCGGCAGTGCGGAAACTCTCGTACAAAAACAGGAGCAGCAAAAACACCAGCGCCACCGCCCCGCCAAACACCGCCATCAAACCGCCAAAAGCCTTCCGTTGCTCTGCGTAGGTTCCGCCGAGAACAAAATAAACTCCGGGCGGCACGAGGCCGGGTTGCGCGAGGACCCGTTGCACATCCCGGATGGTCGAGCCCAAATCACGCCCCGCGATGCGGCCCGTCACCGGAATCATCCGCTTCAAATCATCCCGCACGATCTGCGGCTGCCCGATCACGGTCGCGACACTGGCCACGCGTTGCAGCGACAGGAAATGACCGTCGGGCGCCTTCAACTGCAAATTGGCCACGGCCTCCGCGCTCCGCCGGCTTTTTTCCGGTATCCAGGCGCGGATCCCAATCAGCTTCGGCCCGCTTTCGACACTCGTCGTCGCGCGGGCTCCATCCAGAAAGGCATTCAACTGCTGGGTGACCGCATCGGGATCGAGTCCTTCGAGGGCCGCCTTGGCGCGGTCGACGTTGACGGTGAGCGCGTCACCCGCGAGCACGATTCCGTTTTTCACATCCACCACCCCGTCGATTTCCCCGATGGCCTTGGCCACCTTGGGCGCCGTCGCAGACAGCGCGTCCGCATCGTCGGAGTATAATTTGATTTCGATCGGCTGCGGCACTGCAGTAAGATCGCCAATCAAGTCCTCCATCAGGAGCGCCATCTCAATCTCCAAGCCGGGGACAGTTTTCTCAACCTTCCCCCGAACTTCATCCATCACCTCGTCAATCGGGCGGCGCGGCAATGCCTTTAACCGCACAAAAAGATCGCCTGAATTCGCCTCGGTTAAACCACCGCCCAACTGCAGCCCGGTTCGGCGCGAGTAGGTTTGCACCTCCGGCGTCTCCTGCAGGATCTGCTCAAGTTGCCGCAGCAGCCGGTCCGTCTCCGTCAGCGAGGTGCCCGGGGGCGCCACATAATCCAGAATAAATCCGCCCTCATCCATCGTGGGTATGAACCCGGAACCGACCTGCCGGTAACAAAGAAAAGCCGCCACCAGCAGCGGCACGATCCCCAGCAACACCAGCACCGGCCGCGCGAGCAGCCGCCGCATAAAACGGCCATACCAGCCGTGAACCTTTGCAGTGAACGGACCGCCTTCCTCCTGCTCCGCGTCTTTCGCCGTCAAAAAATGATCGGCCAGAATCGGGACGGCGAGCCACGCGATCAGGAACGAAATGACCAGACTCGCGGCCATCGTGAGCGACAGCGCCTTGAAAAAGGCGCCGGTCACGCCGGAAAGAAAGGCGAGCGGCACGAAAATGATAATCGTCGAAAGCGATGAACCGACCAGCGGCCGCGTAAACTCCGTCGCGGCCGTCCAGACGCGCCCCTCGTGATTCCCGCCCGCTCCGCGCAAACGGCGGATGACGTGCTCCACCATGACGATCGCGTCGTCGATGATCAGTCCCACCGCCGCCGCCATGCCGCCGAGCGTCATGATGTTGAAACTGCTGTGCAGAAGTTTGAGCAGCAGGACCGTCGCCGCGAGCGTGGCCGGCACACAGACCATCGCGATCAGGGTGATCTTTCCGTTGCGAAGAAAAAGAAACAACACCGCCCCGGCGAGCAGCACACCGATCAACACCGCATCGCGCACGCTCCCCGCGGACGCCACAATCAGTTCGCTTTGGTCGTACCAGTTGGCGATGGCGATGCCCGCGGGCAACTGCCGGCGATAGTCGTCCAGCTTGGCCCGGACATCCCGCGCGATTTGCACCGTGTTGGCATCCGGCTGCTGATAAACCTGGAAAATAACGGCGTCGCGGCCATCGGCGGTGACGCGCGTCCACTGCGGTACGGTGGCGAGCTCAACGGTCGCAATATCCTCCACGCGGAGCAACCCCGCGGAACCCTTCAAGAGAACGGTCTCACCGATCTGGTCGACCGACAAAAAGCGGCTGTCCGTCAGGGCGAGATAAAGTTTGTAGTGATCCTCCAACCGGCCCACCGCACTCAAGGTGTTGGCCGACGACAGCGCCTTGGCGACATCAGCGAGCGTCAGACCGTGAGCCTGAAGCCGCGCCGGGTCCACGCTGACCCGGTACTCCGCCTGCGTCCCGCCGATCACCGCCACCTTGGCTACGCCGGGCACGGTGGAGAGGAGCGGCCGCAATTGATAATAGGCGATGTCGCGCAGCGTTGTCAGCGAATGCCTCGACGAAGTCAGCGTATAGGCGACCGTGGGGAAAACCGTGGGATCCCGGCGTTGCACCTCGAACTTCGTTCCCGGCGGCAGCGTGGACAGCGTCTGATTGATCGCCGCCTCCACCTGAAGCATGGCCGAGATCATGTCCTGTCCCCAGTCGAAGTTGATCGCGATTTCCGCGCTGCCGCGACTCGACGTGGACCGCAGGCTTTGCAAACCCGGCACCGAGCGCACGGCTTCCTCGACCGGCATCGTCACCTCCGTGGTCATGCGCTCCGCCGGGCGGTCGCCGGCGTCGAGACTCACTACGATCCGCGGAAAATCCACGTGCGGGAACAAGGCCACGGGCAGCGTCCAGCTCGCCGCCAGCCCGCCGAGTGCGAGCAACGCGAGGAGGAACAGCACCGAGCGGCGGTGCGCCTGCATCCAGGCGACAAAATTCACCGCTTGTCCTCCGCCTTTTCCTTCCCGCCCACGGACGCTTCTTTTGCGGCCGGCTGAATCGCCATGCCCTCCTCCAGTTCGTAATTGCCCAAGGTCACCACCGCGTCACCCGCGCGCAGATTGTCCCCGATCACCTCCACGAGTTCGTCCGTGGACAGACCGATCTTCACCTCGTGCCGCATCGCCTTGCCGTCTTTCACCGTGAAGAGAATCTGTTTGTCGTCATCGGGGAGCACCGCACCGCGCGGCACCACCAGCGCGGAATCCTTTTTCGCGATTTCGATTTCGGCCCGGACGCGTTCCCCGAGAAGCAAAGCCGCGCCGGCGGGCAAGGCCGCCTGCACCTCGATGGCTCCGCTGACCGGATCGAAAACCGCGCCCACCACACTGACGGTGGCGGAAATTTTTTCCGTCCCGTCGCCGCGATGCGCAGAGGTGAGACTCACCGCCTGGCCTACAGCGACTGATCCCGCTTGTGCGGGTTCAACCCCCAGCCGGGCGACCAGCTGACTGCTCGTGGCCAGGGTGATCAACGGCGTACCTAAAGTGGAAAGCCCGCCCGTGAAAACATCGAGCTTGCTGACGACACCTGCCTCCGACGCGACGATGCGGCCGTCGCCGCCGAGGCCGCGCGCCTCAAGACTGGTCACCTTCAAGCGGGCGTCCTGCTCAACCTGCTGGGCGGTGAGCAGGTCCTGATTCGTGGCGAGCTTGAGGTCGAAACGTTCCTGGGTGGCCGCGAGCGACTTGTTCGCGAGTACCGCCAAGCTCCGCGCCGCGTCCAGCGCGAGCTTGGCATCCAAGGTGGGCTCCACTTCCAAGAGCAAATCGCCCGCCGCGACCTTGGTGCCGACCCCGACAACTCTTTTGTGGATCACCAGATCATAGGGCGCTGCGAGCACACGCTCAACCACCGGCGCCACCACGCCGAACACCTCGATTGTCTGCGCGATCGGCTCGGATTTGAGCAATGCCGTCTCCACTTTGGCCGCCGGTTTTTCGGGAGTCTCCGCCGCGGCGGCCGGATGGCGATTGATCACATACCAACCCGTGACAACCACAGCGAGGAGCAGGACGATCAGCAGAAATTTTTTCATGGGCGGCGGGGAGAGGAAATGAGCAAGGTGCGGCCGGTGGCGATTTCGAGGGCAACGCCGAGTTCCAAAATATCCTGGCGTGTTTTTGCCTCTTCGGTCCGGCGGGCGAGCAGAGTGCCGCGGGCATCGCGCCAGGCTTGGGCGTCGGTGTTGCGGCCTCGCATGGCCTGCGTGAGGGCGGAGGCGATTTGCTCCAGCTCGGGCAGTTCGGCTCCGAGGGTTTGCAGCTGAGCCCGGGCGATCACGAGATTCGCGAGGATCTGGCTCACCTCGGCGCGCGCCTCAGCGACGCGTAAGATGTATTCGTCAAACAACTGCTGACGCGTGGCCGTCCCAGCGGCAATCTGGCCCTGGTTGCGGTCGAAAAGCGGCAGATCGACCGTGACTCCGTAGGTGATGCTGTGCACATCGCTCGTGTCGCGCGCCTTCGCGAGACTGAGGCCGATCTTGGGAAACTGCGCCTTCACCGCCGCCCGCAAACCCGCCTCTGCGCTCTCGTAACCAAGCGTAAGCGCGACAAGATCGAGGCGGCGTTTTTCCAGTCCATCGAGGAGCGTGGCCGCCCGGTCCGCACCCGCCGGCAACTGCGGCGACGGCGCACCCGCTTTCAATTTGACCAGCTCGTCTGCCGGCCGGCCCAGCGCGAGATTGAGCGCGAGACGCTGGGTGGTCAGCTCCTGCTCCAAGGCGAACCGCGTGTCTTGCGCGAGACTCCAGGCTTCCATGGTCGCCGCGTGATCGGCGAGCGTGCGGTGGCCGAGCGCGTAGGCTTTTTTGGAATCGGCCAGCGCTTCGGCGAGTTCGGCTTCGTTTTCACGTGCAAATGGCAGACGCGATTCGAGCGAAATAACCCGGTAGGCAGCGAGCCGGGTGGCCTGCGCGGTCTGCCATTCCTGCCACGCAAGATCGAGATCGAGGGCCACCGCGGTCGACTTAGCGGCGGCAACCCGGTCCCGATAACCGAGCAGCGACGTCACTTCCCAACTGAGTCCGTAATTCAGACCATTGATCAAACCGGGATCACTGTTCCCACTCGGTTTGTCGAGAGAGTAGCCCAGTTGCGGATTAGGCAGCAGACCGGCCTGCACGACCTGCGCCTGAACCACCCCGCGCTGATCGCGCGCGGCGCGCAACCGCGGGCTGGTGATGACGCTCATCAGCGCCAGTTCGTCCGGGGTGAAACCGTCGCGACCGTCAATGATGAGCGGCGCCAGCAGCGGATGCTGAAAATGGGCGGCACTCACGCGTACCGCGTCCAGCGGCGGCTCCGACAAGCCGTGTTCGACTGCAGCCGCATCCAACGGTTTCGCCTGATAGGTGGAGCAACCTCCCGCGCAGGCCAGCACCAGCGGCAGGAAAAAGAGCCGCCAGACTGGCGACGGTCCTCCAAAAAAATAGGCCGACCGGGTCGTCGTCATTATTGGAGTGAGGCGGTACACATGCGGCGTTATTTTAGTGAGAAGGCATTACCACAAACTGACCTCCCGATTACAATTCTGTTAAGTGCCCGCCGGAAAATAGAGGGTGATCGTGGTCCCGCGATTCGGTGTGCTGGCAAGGGCCACCCGGCCGCCATGCAACTCCATGATCGATTTCACGATGGCCAGTCCCAACCCGAAGCCGGAAACAGGAGCCGTCGCATCGGCATTTTCCTTGGCGGCTTGATAGAAACGCTCGAACACATGCGGCAAATGCTCCGCGGCGATTCCTGTGCCCGAGTCACTGACCTCGACCTCCGTTCCGCCGCCATCACCCGCGCGAACGGTCAGATCAATATGCCCGCCGCGGGGCGTGTGGCGCAGGGCATTGTCCACCAGATTGGACAAGGCCCGCCGGAAAAGCATTGGATCGCAGTAAATCGACGCCTGCCCACGCACGAGCAGGGTGAGCTCAACCTCCGCGCAGGCTGCTTCAAAAAAATCGCCCACGGCGCGGCATTCCATGGCGGCGTCCAATTGCTGCCGCTTGAGTCCGCTCTCGGGCTGGTCGGCTTTCGCGATGAACAACAATGTGTCGATCAGGCGGGTGATGCGCGCGTATTCCTCCAAACTGGATTCGAGCACGACCCGGTATTCCTCGGGAGTGCGGGGGCGGTTGAGGGCAACCTCCGCTTCACCGCGCAGATTGTTGATGGGGGTGCGCAATTCGTGGGAAAGATCGGACGAGAACCGCGCCAGGCGGCGGAACGAGCCGTCAAGCCGGGCCAGCATGGCGTCGAACTCCCTCACCAACGGAGTGAGTTCAACCGGCCAGACGGTTTCGTCGAGGCGGGCATTGAGTTGGGAGGCCTGCACGCGCGCCGCGGAATCAGTCAGCGCGCCCAAGGGACGCAGCGCCCGGCGGGTGATCAGCAGGGCCAGGGCAAACGAGGCCAGCAACATCAGACCAAACACGACGGACGAACTTTGACGGATCCGGCGAAGGAGGGTGAAATCGTCGGTCACATCAAACGCCATTTGCAGTTGGGCCTTCTCCTGAGTGGCACCCAGGTTGATCCAGACTGAGCTCACCAAATAGTGTGGCCCGCCCGGAACATGCCAGCGGGTTACCGGGCTGCCGGGCGCGGGAAACGCAGCGACGGGCGGAGTGCGGGGATTACCCGCTTCGAGGAGCACCGCGCCATGCGCATCGAGGAGGCGCAAAAGAAAAAGTTGGGTTGCCAGGGGGCCGACCGCAGGTGACCTCACTTCGTCCGCAGCAATCGTGGGCTTGATGTTCGAATCCTTCAGCCACGCCCGAAGCAAAGCCACCTGATGATCGAGATCGTTGCGATTGTCCGCGTCCAGATCGCGCGAGATCGACCGCAGCAAAAAGAAAAATGCCCCACTGTTGAGCAAAGCCACCGCGAGCACTTGCAGGCCGACCAGTTTCACGGTCATGGACCACGGCCGACGCACGCTGGCAAGAATCCGTCTCATGCGCGGTTGCTATCGAACACGTAACCCACCCCGCGCACAGTGTGGATGAGTTTCAGGACGAAAGGATCGTCCATTTTTTTGCGGAGGCGCCGGATCGCCACTTCCACGACATTGGTGTCGCTGTCGAAATTCACATCCCAAACTTCCTCGGCGATGACAGTGCGCGAGAGCACCTCGCCTTGACGCTGGGCGAAGAGCGCCAGCAAATTGAATTCCTTGGCCGTTAGGTCGAGCCGCTGGCCGTTTCGCATGGCGCGCAGGCGGCGCAGATCGATTTCCAAATCGGCCACGCGGATGACCGGGTCGCGCGATTGGGTTCCGCGGCGCAAAATCGTGCGCAGCCGCGCCAGCAGCTCTGAAAATGAAAATGGTTTCACGAGATAGTCATCCGCCCCGAGTTCCAGTCCCTTCACCTTTTCCGCCACCGTATCGCGGGCAGTCAGGCACAGCACCGGGATCTCGCTGCCCGATTCACGCAACGCGGCCAGAATACTAAAGCCGTCGAGAACCGGCAGACTGATGTCGAGGATGATGGCGCCAAATGCCTCCGTTCGCGCGAGACTGAGCCCCTCGTCTCCCTGGCGGGCGAGCAGAACGGTGAATCCATTCTCCTCTAGCCCGCGACGAACAAAGGCGGCAGTCTTGGGCTCATCTTCAACCAGTAAAACGCGCATGCCCCGCCACCCTGCCCCGCCCGCTAAAATAGGCAAGCGGAGCGTGGCGCCGTGCAAAAAACGGCCGGCAATATTCCCGGGATGATCGGATCGGGATGGAAACTAAGACAGAACACCAGCCTCCTCCAACCATTCAACGAATGCCTTGAAACTGGGATTGCAGGGGTAGCTCGAACCGGTAATCAAAGCATCGAGCATGAATCTGATCCACCGGCATATTTTCACCAACGTCGTGCTGACGTGTGCGGCGTCGGTGGGCATGTTCGCCTTCGTGTTAATGATCGGCAACGCGGTAAAGGATTTGCTCGGCCGCATTCTGGCCGGACAGCTGCCCGCGGAGACCGTGGTGCATTTGATCGGGCTGATGATTCCGGTCGTGGTATCGTACGCCCTGCCGATGGGCATGCTCACCGGCATCCTGCTGGTGCTCGGCCGGATGTCCTCCGACGCGGAAGTAACGGCCTTGCGTGCCTCCGGCTTGAGCGTGGCCTGGCTATCGGCCCCGATTTTATTCTGCGCCCTCCTCGGCGTGCTCTTGAATCTGGCGATCAATTTTGAATTCATGCCCCGGGCCAAGGTGGCCTATGAAACCGAATTTGCCGAAGCCGTCCGGCAGGATCCGCTTCTCTTTATCGTGCCCAAGACTTTCATCCGCGATTTTCACGGCTTTGTGATTTATGCTGGGGAAAGAAAGGGGACGGTCGTGAAGGATTTCTGGCTGTGGGAGCTGGATGCGAAGAACCGGGTAAAGCGCTTCGCCCGGGCCGACTCCGGCCGGGTGGATTTCGACGGCAAGAACGGCAAGCTTGTGCTGACGTTGCAGCACGCGCAGGTCGAGGTGCGGGACAGCAAGGACCCGGAAAGTTTCGCCGAAGCGCGGGCCCCCGCCACCATGGACCAGCTGCCCATTGACCTCTCGCTGGATAAATTGAGCGGGAGCGGCCTGATCAACGTGAAACAAAAGTGGCTGACTTTCAGCCAGCTGATGCAGGAGTGGCGCCGGTTGGACCGGCCCGACCCCGCCGTTCCCGCAGCTCAGCGGGAAAAACAGCAGATGCGCGTGCAGGTTACCATTCACGAGAAGTTTGCCACCGCCTTCTCCGTCCTTTCGCTCGCACTGATTGCCATTCCCATCGGGATCAAGGCATCGCGCAAGGAGACCTCGGCCAACCTCGGCATCGGACTCGCCCTGGCCATGGCCTATTATTTTGGCATGATCGTGGTCGGCTGGATGGACAATCAAATCGCGCTTCGACCCGACCTGCTGATGTGGTTGCCCAACTTCGCCTTTCAATCGCTGGGCCTGTGGATGTTCTATAAAGTGGACCGGAGCTGATCGCGCAGCCGGGGTTGGATCAGAGCCAAGCAGACCCGCCCCCGGGCCTTCGCGCCCCCCGGCGCCCGCGTTGCAGCTGCCCGCGTTACTCCGCGGCGAGCCGGGCCGATTCCAATTCTTCCCAGCGGGCGAAAATTGTCGCATGTTCCTTCTCCAGGACATCGAGCCGCTTTTTTACCTCGGCGAATTTCGCGGCCTCGGTTTTATAAAATGCCGGATCACCCAGCTTCGCGCCGAGTTGCGCCTGCTCTTTTTCCATTGCCTCGATTTTTGCGGGCAGGGATTCCAGTTCCTTTTGCTCTTTGCCGGAAAGTTTTCTGGCGGGCTTCGCGGCTGGATTTTTTCCCTTCGGCGCCACCGCCTCCGGCAAGCGGGTAGCAGCCTTGGCGGCCAGGGCCGCGGCCTGCTTCGCCTTGTCATTCTGCCAGTCGGTGTAGCCGCCCACGTAATCGCCGATCTTGCCGTCGCCTTCGAAGACAAATGAACTGGTGACAACCTCGTCCAGAAATTCGCGGTCATGGCTGACGATGAGCACCGTGCCCGGAAATTCCACGAGAAGATCCTCAAGCAGATCGAGCGTCTCGACATCGAGATCGTTCGTGGGTTCGTCGAGCACAAGCACGTTGGCGGGTTTCGTGAAAAGCCGTGCGAGCAACAAACGGTTGCGTTCACCGCCCGAGAGAACGCGCGCGGGCGTGCGGGCGCGGTCAGGGGCGAAAAGAAAATCCTGCAGATAACTGATCACATGCCGCGTGCGACCGTCGATCGTGATGTGCGAGTTGCCGTTCGCGATATTGTCGGCGACCGTCTTGTCGTCCTCAATCTGGGCGCGGAGCTGGTCGTAGTAAACGACCTCGAGATTCGTGCCGTGCTTGATAATTCCGCTGGTGGCCGCGAGCTGGCCGAGCAGCAGCTTGATGAGCGTGGTCTTGCCCGCGCCATTGGGGCCGATAAGCCCGATCTTGTCGCCGCGGATGATCGTCGTCGTGAGATCACGCACGAGCACCTTTCCATCCGGATAAGAAAAGGACATGTTCTCCACATCGACGACCTTCATGCCGCTGGGGATGGCTTCGTTGACGCGCAGGTTGACGTTGCCGACCTTTTCCCGGCGGGCGCGGCGTTCGGCGCGAAGCACATGGAGCTGGTTGATGCGCGCGGTGGCGCGGGAGCGCTGGGCTTTCACCCCGCGACGGATCCATTCCTCCTCCTGGGCAAGTTTTTTGTCGGCGAGGGCTTGCACGCGTTCCTCTGCTTCCAGCCGGTCCTGCCGGCGGACGAGGAAGGTGTCGTAGTCGCAATCCCAGTTGGTGATGATGCCGCGATCGAGCTCGACGATGCGCGTCGCGAGTTTCTTCAAGAAGGCCCGGTCGTGGGTCACGAAGAACAGGCCGATTTTTTCCTGCAGCAAAAATTCCTCCAGCCAGAGAATGGAGGCGAGGTCGAGGTGGTTGGTGGGCTCGTCGAGCAGCAGCAGATCGGGCTTGCTCGCGAGGGCCTGAGCCAGCAAGACCCGGCGCTTCAATCCGCCTGACAGCGCGGAAAACTCCGCGTACGGATCCAGTCCGACGTGGGCCATCAAATCCTCGAGGCGAACCTCGCGCTCCCAGTCTTCCTCATGAGCACCATCGGCGCGTAGTCCGGAAGAGACGATGTCGTGCACACTCCCGGTCAAATCGGCCGGCACCTCCTGCACCAGACGGGCAAAATGAGCACCCGGCTGGCGGAAAACCTGACCGGTGTCGGATTTGATTTCACCCACGATGAGTTTCATCAACGTGGACTTGCCCGCGCCATTGCGGCCGAGCAGGCAAACGCGTTCGCCGCTGTTAACCTGGAAGTTAACGTGGTCGAGCACCGGCGGGCCGCCGAAGGCATGGGAGACATCAA
>JANYDX010000373.1 GCA_025363395.1 Verrucomicrobiota bacterium | reverse complement strand
TGTCGCCGGTATCTCCTGCGGCTTGATGACTGAAATGGCGGCCGACGGCTCGATCACGAAGTGGACCACCATCACCGACATTCTCGGTGAGGAAGATCACTTCGGCGACATGGACTTCAAGATCGCCGGCACGACCAAGGGTATCACGGGCTTCCAGCTCGACCTTAAGATCAACGGTCTCCCCTTCGAGATCGCCAAGACCGCGGTGTTTCAAGCCCGCGACGCCCGCATCGAGATTCTCAAGTCGATGCTCGCTTCGCTGCCAGCTCCCCGCGCCGAATTCTTTCACGCCAGTGACGCGACCGGTGTAGATCTTGCCGTTCTCGATCTGGGAACCGCCGCCGCAGAGGCCGTCGATCTCCTGCACAGCGCGGTTCATCGCGTCGGCATTGTTCGAGTAAATGAAGACCTTGCCGGAATCGTCGTCAGAGATGTCGATCTGCGCACCGGTTGTCTCAGTGATGCGGCGGATCGTCTTGCCACCGGGTCCGATGAGGAGGCCGATCTTTTCCGGATCGATCTGGATCGTCTGGATCCGGGGCGCGTATTGGGACAAGTCCTTGCGGGGGGCGGGGAGCGAGGCGAGCATCGACTTGAGGATCTCGATGCGG
Organism: Verrucomicrobiota bacterium; assembly: GCA_025363395.1. Classification (GTDB taxonomy): domain Bacteria; phylum Verrucomicrobiota; class Verrucomicrobiia; order Opitutales; family Opitutaceae; genus Lacunisphaera. The sequence continues at coordinate 5,493 of JANYDX010000373.1, read as the reverse complement.
GCATCACGTGCCTGGAAGATCGCGGTCTTGGCGATTTCGAAGGGCAGGCCGTTGATCTTAAGATCCAGCTGGAAGCCGGTGATGCCCTTCGTGGTCCCGGCGACCTTGAAGTCCATGTCACCGAAATGATCTTCCTCGCCGAGAATGTCGGTGATCGTGGTCCATTTCGTGATGGAGCCGTCAGCGGCCATTTCGGTCATGAGGCCGCAGGAAATACCGGCCACGGGAGCGATGATCGGCACGCCGGCGTCCATGAGGGCCAGACAGCCGCCGCAGATTGAAGCCATCGAGGTCGAGCCGTTGGAGGCCATGATCTCGGAGACGACGCGGATGGAGTAGGGGAACACATCCTCCGGCGGGAGGATTGGCACCAGTGAACGCTCAGCGAGTGCACCGTGACCGATTTCGCGACGGCCTGGACCGATGAAACGGCCGGCTTCACCCACCGAGAACGGCGGGAAGTTGTAGTGGAGGATGAAACTCTTCGACGTGGCACCGCCGGTGAGGCCGTCCATGTCCTGTGCTTCCTTCGTCGGTCCGAGGGTGACGATGGCAATGTTCTGGGTGTCGCCGCGCTGGAACATGGCGGAACCATGAACGCGTGGGAGGACGCCGACCTTCGAGCTGAGCGGGCGCAGTGCTTTCGCATCGCGATGGTCCGAGCGCACGCCTTTGGCGAGCACGGTCGCGCGGTAGGCTTTGTATTGGAGATCTTCGAACACGACGTTCAGGTCGACGTCGCTGAAGCGTCCGGCGCCGAGCTCGAGGGTGAGGGCGGCATGCGCCTCGGCCTTGAGCCCCTTGATATTCGCGGAGCGGACGTGTTTCTCGTGGCCGAAGATGGCGGCGGAAACGCGCTCGGCGGGGACGACCCGTTCGATGATGGCGCGGGCCTCGGCGGAGGCACCAACGAGCGCGAAGTGCGCCTTGGGCTTGCCGGCCAAAGTAACGAGTTCCTTGATGGCCGTGATGATCGGCTGGATGGCCTGGTGGCCGAAGGCGAGTGCCTCGACGAACTTCTCTTCCGAGATCTGATCGGCGGAACCTTCGATCATCAGCATATCTTTCGAATTGCCGACGTAGATGAGGTCGAGCGCGGAGGAATACATCTGCTCGATGGTCGGGTTGGCGACGAACTGGTCGTCGATCAGCGCGACGCGGACGCAGCCGATTGGCCCGTTCCACGGAATGTCGGAGATCGCGAGGGCGGCGCTGGCGCCGTTGACCATCGCGATGTCGGAATCGTTGATCAAGTCGGCCGACATGAGCGTGCCAATGATCTGGACTTCATTGAGGAAACCCTCGGGGAAAAGCGGACGGCAGGGCCGGTCGCAGAGGCGGGAGATCAGGATCTCGCGCTCGGAGGGACGGCCTTCGCGTTTGAAGTAACCGCCGGGGAAGCGGCCGGCTGCGGCGTATTTGTCGCGATAGTCGCAGGTGAGGGGAAAAAAGTCCTGGCCGGGGCGCATGGTCTGGGCGGCGCAAGCGGTGACGAGGACATTGGTTTCGCCAACGTTAACGTTGACGGCACCACCGGCGAGCTGGGCGATCGAGCCGGTGGAGAAGGTGAGCCCGAGACCGGGCACGGTGACATTATGTTTCTGATTCATGGTAGTGTATTGAGTGGCGTTGCCAGGTAGCTCGGGGTTGATCCCCGACTGTCGGGCGTAAAGCCCGACCTACCGGTGTACGCGTTGGAACGGCTTACCTTTTTCGTGGCACCCTCTGAATCAGTTCCGAGAAATTTCGGATTACGTTTCTTGTCCGGTTGTAGGAGAGGAGCAAACGCCCCTCCTACGGTTTCGGATTAAGAATAGTAAACGGAAATGTCCCGGGCGGCTGCTTCTAAGGAGGGGAGCTAAAACGAAAGGCGGCCCGTCGGTGGGCCGCCTTTCGTGAAATCGGTTACTTGCGCAGACTGAGCTTCTGCAGCAGGTCGTTGTACTTGGCCAGATCCTCGCTCTTGACGTAATCAAGAAGCTTGCGACGACGGCTGGCCATCTGGAGAAGACCGCGACGGCTGTGGAAATCCTTGCGATGCGTGCGCAGGTGCTCGGTCAAGTGATTGATCCGGGCCGTGAGCAGCGCGATCTGGACGTCGCTGGAGCCGGTGTCCTTCTCGTGGGTTTTATATTGTGCGATAACTTCTGATTTAACGGGTTGTGACATGGTTTGGGTTGTTGATTACGCGATCGTTTTGGAAGCCTTTGAGGCTTCGTGCCACCCGCTTTTGGAGGGCCGGCGGCACCGTTAGCGTCCGGTTGCCCGGACTGACCGTGGTGAAGAACTGCGACCAGCAGACCTTCACTAACGCAAGGTGCCATTAACCGACCCGGACCCCTGCCGTGCAAGCGTAATTTTAGGTGAATCTGCGACTGAGGATAAGGCCCTTTTACAAGCTTCACCAGCCGGTCACTTCCTTGATGGGGCCGAGGAAATCCAGGGCTATCTGCTCTTGCTGGAAGGCGACGAGATGCGGATCGGTGGCGGTGCCGGGAAAAAACCCTGAGCGCACAATCCGGATGCGGTCATCACCGGCGGCGTAGCGCCGCGCGGCGACCGCTTGAAGGGTTTTGAGCATTTCCTCGCGCATGAGCGTTGGCCGACCGCTGGCGGCGTCGGCATGAAAGCCACTTTCGCTGATCAGAATCCACGCCTGGGGATAGACCTCGCGCACTCGCGCCACGAAGGCGCCATAGGCCTCAGACAATTCGGCCACAGGCATGATGTCCTTGTCGTGATCGGTGCCGTCGTTGATCACGATGACGTCGGGCTGATAACGCGCGTGGTCCCATTTCGAGGCCGGGTCATCGGGCATCGCTCGCTCGAAGAAGACCGGCACGGTGTTCACATCGCGCCGGCCATCCCAATTGCGCACGATGCCGCGGCCCCCGTAGGCCAACACATGCACCTGCGCGTTGAGCCACTTGGCCAAAAGCATTCCATACGAGCGGGCGGCGTTGGTCGTGCGCGGAGAGCGGTCGTTTTCGGGCGGGAAACGCTCGTTGTATTCGCCGCAGGTCAGCGAGTCGCCAATGAACATCAGCTTGCGCGCCGGCCAGGCGGGCGCTGGCAGCAGCTCGCACCCGGCTGGCAAAATAAGTCCGTCGAACGAGGCCGTGCCCATCCACGATTCAGTGCGGCGCACCAGTTCGATCACCCAGCCCTCTTTGGGGGCCGGGCCGGTCGGCAAAGCGATTTCGTTCTCCCCTTGCTTGAGGTGGATCATCACCGAATCCCAACCGTTGCAGGAGAGATTGAAGAAACAATTCTCGTTGTCACCGGTGAGTTTGAGCGTCGGGGCGGGTCCGCGAAAGGCGAAGCGCACGGTGACGCCGGGGAAGCCCATCTTTATCCGCCCTTGGGCGAATTCAGTCCGGCCCATGATGGCGATCCTGTCGTCATTGGGTGCGAGGACCGATTGCTCCATCGCCTGAATCGTGCCGCCAGTGAAGAGAGCTAGGAATAAAATCAGTTTCAGTTGCATGACGTTTTTAATTTGCCAACACATGAATTATTTCAACCCACCCGCAGAGCGATTCCCTTGATGTCGGCGCAGCCCGGGAGTTTTTTCAGTTTTTCGAGAATGGTCAGCCGGTGATGGAAGAGTTCGTTTCGCACCACGGCGTGTGAGACGAGGACGACGAGCTGATTACGTTCCACGGTGACGGGATGGGAGTAGGAAGCGTTAGCGGCGCCTACCAGCTCCGGCCATTTGGCGCGGATACTGTGTTCGAGCGAGTCGTGACTGATCCGGTACTTGACCAGCAGTTCGTCAACGAGCGCGCCGAGATCGACCGTCTTGCGGCGCTTGGAACGGCTCTGGTCCTTCGGTACTTCGCGGAATCCCGCAATGAGGTTTTCCACTGCGCGACTGAATTCTGTGGGCTCTGTCTCAGGCATGGCTGAGGAAGTAACCAGTAACAGATAACAAGGGGCAAGAAATGTATCCACCAAGCTCTTTCATGGTACTTGTAACTTTGTCCTTGTTACTTGGCGGCCTTGCCCGATCACGGCGAGGCCGACTGCCGGTCGTAGAGCGATTTGTAGAGCGGGTTGCCGGCGTAAAGCGAAGCGTGGTCGCCTTGGGCCACGATCTCGCCCTTGTCGAAGACCAGGATCATCGAGGCGTCGCGAATGGTGCTGAAGCGATGGGCGATGATGAGCACGGTTTTGCCGACGACGAGCTGGCGCAGGGCGTCTTGGACCGCCGCTTCGCTGTCCGAATCGAGCGCGCTGGTGGCCTCGTCGAGGATGAGCACGGGGGCGTTGCGAAGAAAGGCCCGGGCAATGGCCAGGCGCTGTTTCTGGCCGCCGGAAAGCCGCGCGCCGCGTTCGCCCACGACGGTGTCGTAGCCGAGGGGAAATGCCTGGATGAAATCGTGCGCGAAGGCCGCCCGGGCCGCTGCTTCCACCTCGGCGCGATTCGCCTCGGGCCGGGCGATGAGCAGATTGTTGAGCACGGTGTCGTTGAAGAGCACGGGATCCTGCGAAACGATCGCGATGTTGCGGCGCAGGTCGGCGAGACGAATGGAGCGGAGGTCATGCCCGTCCAGGGTGACGCGGCCCGAAACCGGATCAAAGAAGCGGGGGACGAGATGGGCGAAGGTGGATTTGCCCGCGCCACTCGGACCGACCAGGGCGCAAACGGTTCCGGCGGGGAGCCGCACGGTGACGTTTTTGAGGACAGGTTCGCCGGCTTGGTAGAAATAATCGACATCTTCGAACGCGAGTTCGCCGGTGGCGCGGGGCAACGGGCGGGCGAGGGGCGTATCGACGATGGCGACGGGCGCCTGCAGGATTTCCTCAAGGCGGTCGAGGGCGCCGAGTCCGCGCTTCATGTCGTTGTTCAGGCTGCCGAGTTTCTTGATTGGGTCGTAACTCGCGTAAAGCGTGACGATCAGGGTGATGAAAGTGGCTTGGTCGAGATGGACGCGATAGGCGTAGAGGAGTGTGAAGGTGATCCCGGCGGCGGCGATGATTTCAATGAGTGGCGTGAGCGCCTTCTCATATTTCATGAATTTCATTTGCGCCCGGATGAGCGTCTGTGAGGCGCGGGCGAAGCGGGCCACCTCGCGTTCCTCCAGGTTGAAGGCCCGGACTTCGCGCGCGGCACCCAGGTTTTCACTGAAAATATTGGTCACCGCGCCCAGTTCCGCTTGGATTTGTCCCGCGCGCCGGATGAGCTTCTTGCCGACATAGCGGATGGGCAGAACGGAGAGCGGCACTACGGCGAGTGTAACCAGGACGAGGGCGACGCCCTGCTCGTGGTAGGCGATCCAGCTGACAATTGTAATGCTGCCGATCAGGCTGGCCGGGCTTTTAACGATTTCGTTCGCGACGCTGGTGAGGGTCGTCTGGATTTGATTGGCGTCTGACATTCCCCGCGAAAGCAGGTCGCCGGTGGCATTTTTCTGGAAAAACGAGAGAGGCAGGACCTGCAGCTTGCGGAAAAAATCCAGGCGCAGGGCCTCGAGCACGCGCGTGCCGACC
>JANYDX010000349.1 GCA_025363395.1 Verrucomicrobiota bacterium | reverse complement strand
GGGCATCAAGAAATTTCACACCCCGCCGGGTTACACGCCATTTGAAGCGATCCGGTTTTTGCCCACGCTGGAGTTCAATGGTTTCAGCGGCGGCTATCAGGGCGAGGGGACGAAGACCGTAATTCCGGGCCAAGCCACGGCGAAGATTACCTGCCGGCTGGTTTCGAATCAGACGCCGGATAAAGTGAAGGCGGCGATTTTCGACACGATCCGTGCGCGTTGCCCGGTGGGCGTGAGTCTGCTCATCAAGGAACAGCATCACGCCACGCCGTACGTCGCGATTCCACCGGACCGGACGAACACGCCCAAGGACCAGTCGCCGGTGCTCGCCCGGGCTTTCCGGGCCATGGATAATGCGATTGCTGGAGTGTGGGGGAAGCCGCCAATTTATCTTCGCGAAGGTGGGAGCGTCGGCCTGATTGCCGATCTCAACCAGGTGCTCGGCTTGGACGCAGTGATGATGGGGTTGTTTCTTCCCGAGGATAATCTGCACGCGCCCAACGAGAGCTTTCATCTGGGTGTGATGCAAAAAGGCATCGAAGCCTCGGAGCGCATGCTCGCGGAGCTGGCAAAGGGTTGACCGTACTGGAGAGCGAAGGCGCGGCGCTGGCGAATGAAGGAATCGTCGCGCCTCGGCCGTTTCAGTACTGACTTGCACAAACAAAAAAGGCCGCGGATTGCTCCGCGGCCTTGGTTTGAAAGGGATGATTACTTCTTCAGTTCGACGAAATCGACCCGGCGATCTTTCTGCCATTCGGCATCGCCGCCCGTTTGCTTGGCGTCGATTGAGCCCTTGGAAAGTGTTTCCAAGCGGCTGGCATCAACCCCGAGTGATTCGAGGTATTTTTTAACGGAATTCGCACGGCGGTCTCCGAGGCCGAGATTGTATTCGGCCGTGCCGCGCCAGTCGCAATGCCCGATCAATACAAGATTCTTCCCCGTGTTGTCTTTCAGCCACTGGACGGCAGCCTTCAATTTGGGACGTTCGGCGGGGGCAACTGCCGAACGGTCGAGAGCAAAGTAAATTGGATCGACCACGCTGTGATTTTCGTCACCGGGGGTGCCCATATTATCACGACCGGTCAGAGAAGTGCCATCGGGCGGCAGGGCGACGGCGGTGGGATCGACTCCGGAACCCGTCGCCGTGGCCATTGGGTCGGGATGGATCGGCTTCTTTTTGCAAGCCGTGAGAAACAAAGCGGAAACGGCCAGTGTGAGACCGAGGAATTTGGAAACATTCTTCATGATTTTCTGGAAAGAGGATGTTCGTGTTATTGGATAAAGGCCAAGTGCGCGCAAGAACGAAACTCGCGGCGGTGCACCAATTACCACGATTGACCGCGATGGTCGATGAGCCCGATCTCCAGTGAGTAGCGGGTGAGGCTGGCGACGTCGTGCAGGTTAAGTTTGCGCATCAGGTTCGTGCGGTGGTTGTCCACGGTTTTCACGCTGATGGTGAGTTTTTGCGCGATGTCCTTCGTACTGTTGCTTTCCGCCACGAGCTTGAGGATTTCGCGTTCGCGATCAGTCAAGGTGTCAACGCCGCCGGTGGGACTGTTGTTCGCCACCACATTGCGAAGCAGGGCGGCCACGCCGGGTCCGAAATAAGTGCCGCCGTTGGCGATGGTCTCGAGGCCTTTCTTGAACTCGGTCAAGCCGGCAGTTTTTTCAACAAAGCCATGAGCGCCGGCCTCGAGCATTTCGCGCACGAGGGCGGGACTCTCGTAACCGGAGAAGATGAGCACCCGGGTATTCTTCAATTGTTTGCTGATGCGCCGGAGAATATCCACACCGCTCAGTCCGGGCAGCCGTGCGTCCAGCACGAGCAGGTCAGGTTTCAGATCGAGGCAGAGAGAGCAGGCTTTCAAGCCGTCGCCACATTCCCCGATGATCTCGTAGGCTGGGTCGATTCGCAGAATTTCCGCGAGCATCTCCCGAATGGCGGTTTGGTCTTCAATGATGACGATGCGTTTCGTTTGGGTAATGGTTGTCACAGTTATGGAGGGGAGCGATCGTCTAAGTGATTCGTGTAACGCGACACTGCGAGGTGTCCGTAAAAATTCAACCTCGGATTCGGCAAAAAGCGGTCTCTCAACAAATTGTCACTTAGCTGGTGGGTCGACCGGGATTCGAACCCGGAACCAACAACTTAAAAGGATGCTGCTCTACCATTGAGCTATCGACCCCAGCTAAAGGGAGAAATGGAGATAATTTTTCCCTTCGGCGGCAAGGCAAGTATTATTTACGATTAACGGTCATACTTTTACCAGAAACAAGCCGGCATTGACCAAAGGCCCAAGAGTGGCACAGCGTAAAGTTCAACCAGTACTATTCGTGGGAACAATTCTTAAATTTCCGGATCAGAACGAGCCTGATCCTATGACAGCAAAAGCCCAGGAAGTAGCCTTTGATCGACTGTTAGTGGACCGCTTCAAGGGCGGCGATGCCACCGCGTTTGACCAGTTGGTCACCCGATACTGGTCGCGCATCTATGCGATGACCAATCAACTCCTGCGCAACCAGCAGGACGCCGAGGAAGTGACGCAGGACGCTTTTATCCGGGCGCATCGGGGATTGGTGAATTTTCGGGGTGATTCAGCCTTTTCCACCTGGCTTTACCAGATTGCGACTAATCTGGCCCGCAACCGCTATTGGTATTGGTGGCGCCGCAAACGGGACAAATCGATCTCATTCGACGCGCCGGTGAGCGGGGATAACGAAACCACCCTCGCCGAGCTGATTCCAGCGGAGCAGGAAACCCCCGAGGACGCGACCGTCACCCAAGAATTCGTCAACCGGGTGGCCGAATGCATGGAGTTGCTCAACGAAAAACACCGGGAAATCCTGATCCTGCGCAACGTGCAAAACCTTTCTTACGAAGAAATCGCCGAGATCCTCGGCATCAGCGTCGGCACTGTCAAAAGCCGCATTGCTCGCGCCCGGGAAAGCCTGCGCGAAAAACTGGGGGGGGAGTTTCAGCCATGAAAGACAACCGTTTCATCGAATTGGTTAACCTGTATATCGACCGGCAGATCAGCGGCGAAGAGATGGAGGCGCTTGAGGCCGAGATGCAGTCCAGTCCCCGCCGCCGGGCCGTTTACCGGCAATATTGCCAGATGCATCGCGCGACTTCACTCGTGTACGAGAGCTTTCGCACCGAGAACGCCGGCCAGGCAGTCAAGACGGCGACGGCTGATGCGGGAATTGCAAATTTTGAACCACGGCAGGTTCGCCGAACGCCTTGGGCTTACTATGCCACGGGCATCGCCGCCGCCGCCTGCGCGGCGCTGGTTTTAGTCCGTGTTAACACCTACCGGATGCCAACGGAAAATCTGACAGCCGCGGCGCTGAAATCCAAGCCAGCGTCAGTGGTGGCAATGGCTCCAGCTCCGGTGGTGATCGTCCCGGTAGAGACGGTGGCGACTCCTGCGGTTCCGGTGAACATCCGGCCGAAAAGTTTGATGGTTGAGCAGGACTATGCAGCGATGCTCGCCGCCATGCGCCGGGAAGAGCAGCGCGCTTTTGCCAGCGGACAAATCCAGCCAAGCCGGACAACCTCGCTTTTTGAAGACGGGGTCTTCGATTCGCAACCGGCAGGATCGGCGCGGACCTTCCAGACCAAGTCGACGACAGCGAAACAGCCCGAGATGGCAGCGTTTCAGTTTCAGCGGAACTAACCCAGCGCTTTTTTGATCAGGGCCTCGGTTGACGCCGCAGGTCCGATCGCGACCCAGGCTTGCCGGACGGATTTATCGGCATCCGGCGCCTTGTACCCGAGCGCAACCAAGGCCATCACGGCGTCGCGAATCTTGTTTTCAACCAAGGCGGGCCCACCCGCTTTCGATTCCGGCGCATGGCTGGAAGCGGTGCCCAATTCGGCGGGATTCAGGGTGTCACGCAATTCGATCACCAGCCGTTCGGCCGTTTTTTTGCCGATGCCGGG
>JANYDX010000328.1 GCA_025363395.1 Verrucomicrobiota bacterium | reverse complement strand
CGCCGTGGATGAGACCGAGACGGCCGAAGGCGCCCATCTTGGTGAGGGTGAGATTGTCGGCGATGGACTGGTTGAGCATGAGGCCCTCCTCCTTGCGATTTTCGCTGAGGAAGCCGATGCCCTGCTGCCAGCGGGCGCGCGGAGTGGCGCGGATGGCGGGCGCGCCCACGATGGAAATTTCGCCGGCATCAAGCTGGTCGAGCGCGAAGATGGTTCGCAGCAGATCCGTCCGCCCTGCGCCGATGAGTCCGGCGAGGCCGAAGATTTCGCCGGCGCGCAATTGAAGGGTGGCGCGTTTCAAGCGAGGGGCACTGGCGGTGGATTTCACCTCAAGGACGACGGCACCGGGTGCATGTGCGGTGCGCGGATAGAGATCCTTCACTTCGCGGCCGGTCATCAGTGTGACGATGTGGTCGAGACTGGCGTCCTTCATTTCGCCGGTGCCGACGGTCTCGCCATCCTTGAGCACGGTGTAGCGGTCGGCGATGCGTCGGCACTCTTCGAGAAAATGGCTGATGTAGATGACGCTTACACCTTGGGTGCGCAGCCGGCCGATGGTGGCGAAAAGTTTTTCTGTGTCGGCCTGCGTGAGGCTGCTGGTGGGCTCATCCATGATGAGCACCTGCGGTTTGATCAGGAGGGCGCGGGCGATCTCGATGATCTGCTGTTCGGCGATGGAGAAATCCCCCGCAAGCCGGTTGAGCTCCAGGTTTTCGTGGCCGAGTTGCGCGAGGGCGGAGCGGGCGCGAGCACTGGAGGTCCGGTGGTCGACCCAGCCGAGGCGGGCCGACTCAGCCCCGAGCAAAATATTTTCCTGGGCGCTGAGGTGCAGAGCGAGGTTCAGCTCTTGGTAGATCATCGCAACACCTTTAAGGCGCGCGTCGTGGGGATTGGCCGGCAGATAGGGCTGTCCGCCCAGTGTCATGGTGCCGGTGTCGGCGGCATGCGCGCCGCTCAGCACTTTCATCAAGGTGCTCTTGCCCGCGCCGTTCTCCCCGATGAGGGCATGCACTTCGCCCGGCGCGATCTCCAGCGAAACGCTTTTCAGCGCGCGAGTCGCTCCGAAGCTTTTCTGGATGCCGGCGAGGCGGAGGCGGACCGCGGGTGTCATTTCAAAAATTCATCGAGCGGCGGGTTGACCAGGTCGTGGATGGCCGGCTGATCGATATTTTCGCGGGTGGCGACGGTGACGCCGGTGTCGATGAATTTGTCCACCTTGCCGCCACGGATCACGGTGACGGCATTCTTCACGCCTAGGTAGCCCATGCGGAACGGGTCCTGCACCATGAGAGCGGAGATGTCGCCGGCCCGGAGGCCGCCGACTAGTTCGGTGCCGGTGTCGAAGCCCACGAACTTGAGTTTGCCGCCGGCGAGGCCGGTGTCGCGCAGGGCGAGCAACATGCCGGCGGTGGTGGGCAGATTGCACGCGAACACTCCGTCGATGTCGCGGCCGAAGCGAGTGATGAGATTTTGCGCGGTGCGGTAGCAGGTATCGCGGGTGACGCCGCCGTGCTGGTCGGTCGAGAGGAGCTTGATGTCCGGGAATTCCTTTTTCATGACTTCGACGAAACCGTCCTCGCGGTCCTCGGTGCTGGCAGAGCCGACCGAGAAACGCAGCATAATGACGCGCCCGTGAGGCCCGACCAGCCCGGCCAAGGTGCGCGCGGCCAAGCGGCCGCCTTCGCGGTTGTCGGTTGCGACGTAGCTGATGGGCAGGGGCGAATTGAGGGACGAATCGATGGTGATGACCGGGATGCCGCCCTGAACGGCGGTGGCGAGCGGAGCGATGAGGGCGTTGCGGTCGAGTGGGGAAATGACGATGGCGTTCACCCGGCGACCGATAAAGTTTTCCACCACCTGGATCTGCTGTTCGCGGTCGTCCTCCTTGAGCGGGCCCTTGTAGATGATGTTCACCTTAATCCCAGCGGCGGCGAATTCGCGCTGAGCTTTCACGGTGCCGGCCTGCACGGCCTTCCAGTATTCGTGCGTGGTGCCCTTGGGAATGACGGCGATGTTATAGGTGTCGGCGGCGCGCGCCGCGGTTGCGAGGAGGATGGCTGCAGCGACGAGGACGAAAATGGATTTCACTGGAGATATTTGGCGAGCGGGGGATTGACGATATCGGCCATCGCCGGGTCGTTGAAGTTTTCCAACGTGACAAAGCCGACCCCGGTGTCGATCCGGGCGGGGACTTTTTCGCCGCGCAGGACGGCGACGACGGTTTTGACGCCAAGGTACCCCATGTTGAGGGGATTCTGGACGACGAGGCCCTGGACGTCGCCGGCTTTCAGGCCCGCGTTGAGGGTTTCGCCGGAATCGAAGGCGACGAACTTGACCTTGCCTCCGGCGAGACCGGCGTCGCGCAGGGCGAGCAGCATGCCGGCGGCGGCGGATTCATTGGAGGCGAAGGCGCCATTGAGTTGAGGACCATAGCGGCTGAGGAGATTTTCCGCGGCGCGCTTGGCGGTATCGCGGGTGGCGCCGGCGTGTTGGTCGGTGGAGAGGAGTTTGATAGCCGGGAAATCCTTCTGCATGATTTCCAGAAATCCGGCCTCGCGTTCCTCAGTGCTGGCCGAGCCGACGGCGTAGCGGAGCATGATCACGTTGCCTTTCCCGCCGAGCAGCTGGCCGAGGTTGCGGGCGGCGATGCGACCGCCCTCGCGATTGTCGGTGGCGACGAAACTGGCCTGAGCGGTGGAGACGAGGCCGGAGTCGATGATGACGACTGGGATTTTCCCGCGCACGGCGGTTTCAACCGGGGCGACGAGCGCCTTGTTATCGAGGGGGGCGAGAACGATACCGTCTACATGGCGGCCGATGAAGTTCTCGATGACCTGCACCTGTTGTTCGCGATCGTCCTCTTTGAGCGGGCCTTTCCAGATGAGGTCCACGTTGATGCCGGAGGCGGCCAGCTCGCGCTGGGCTTTGACGGCGCCGGCGTGGATGGATTTCCAGAATTCGTGAGTGGTGCCCTTGGGCACGACGGCGATGGTGTATTTTTGGGTTTGAGCCACGACGGGCAGGGCGATGGCGAACAAAAGGACGAGCAGGCGGGGTAGGTTCATGGCGGTAATTTGAGTGAGGGGAGAAAGTTTTTTGACGGAAGTCTGGACGGTGGCAATTCCGATAATTCAGGAGAGGGGAATGGCTGGTCGCTGAAGGTTTGGGATTGCCGAAGACGGCCCGCGCGGTGAAGTGTGGAACGCGTGATCCAGGCAATCCATTTACTTGAAAAAAGCGGGTGGGAGCACGACCGGGAAAACCGGTATTACGCTGTATGAAGATCGGGTTTTTGGGTGGCAGTTTTGATCCGGTGCATTTCGGTCATCTTATCGCGGCCCAGGATGCTTATGAGCAGCACAAGCTCGACCGGCTTTTTCTAGTGCCGGCCGCGCAGGCGCCATTAAAATCAAACGATGTACAGACTTCCGCGGAAGACCGGTGGCAGATGTTGCAGGCGGCCTGCGAGTGGGACCGGCGGCTGGAAATTGCGGATTTTGAACTGCGCAAGGGGGGAACCAGTTACACCATTGATTCGGCCCGGCATTTTCGCGCGCAGTTTCCGGGGGATGAGTTGTTTTGGATTATTGGTGGCGATCAACTGCCGCTCTTGCACCGGTGGAAGGAGATGGCCGAACTGGCGAGGCTGGTGGAGTTTATCTTTTTAGAGCGGCCGGGGCATCCGAGCAAGGCACGCCCGGAGTTTACCGGTCTCCGGCTGCATCGCTGCGACGGACACCTGATTGAGATCAGCTCCAGTGAGCTTCGCCAGAGAGTGAAGGAAGGCAGGTCGTTGAATTATTTCTGCCCGCAGAAAGTTATCGCTTATATCGAGGATAAAAAACTTTATCGCTGAATCACCGATGAAAGCCAAAAGCGCCAAGAAAACGACCAAGCCTGACACCAAGCCCAAGCCAGCTGCGGGCACCAGGAAAATTTCCACCGGCAAGAAAAAGCCGTCGAATAAGCTGCTTGAGCTCATCGTGGGAGCACTCGGAGACAAAAAAGCGGAGGACTTGCGCGTGTTGGACGTCAGCACTCTTTCCAGCATCACGGATTACCTTATACTCGCGACGGGCAACTCGGAGCCTCATTTGCGAGCGTTGCGCATCGAGGTCGAGCGGATTTTGGATGAGCAAAAGGCCAAAATTCTCGGCGTAGACACTACCAAATCGAGCGGCTGGGTCGTCGTGGATGCTTTCGAGATTATGGTGCATTTATTTACTCCCGAGAACCGAGATAAGTACCGGATGGAGCTGCTTTGGAAGGACGCAAGCGAAGTGGAAGTTTCAACGACTTCCAAATAACACAGTATATTTGCAATACGCCCTCGTGGGGCCCGTTGCTTCATTGCCACTCAAAGTTATTTCGGTGATCGAGTTTTACCTCAGGGTTACAATCTGATCCCACGGATTTTCTGAATAATAGTTCGTATAATATTTGCTAAGTCGCTTGTTTAAAGCAACAAGTGATTATATTAATCGGGTGGTGGTTCTTGGGCGGATGTAATTGCGGAAGGTGGATTAGCGCTTGCTCTCCTGGCGCATAAATATTCTTATGGTGTCGCCCGGAATTTCTTCGGGCAGTTAATAATAATCCAATAATCCTACCTAAAATGAATATACGTTCCAACAAGGGCTTCACCCTCGTCGAAATCATGATTGTCGTGGTCATCATCGGCCTTCTGGCCGCGATGGCTATTCCTGCGTTCCAGAAGGTTCGCACCGCCTCCCAAGACAAAGCTGTTCTTAACAATGCACGTCAGCTCTCCGCTGCGGCAGACCAGTACTTCCTGGAAGCTGGAGCCTCGTACGCTCCGAGCACCAACTTGGTTGGTGCGACCAACTACGTGAAGTCGATTCAGACGGTCGCGTCTGAGGCTTATCCAGTAAACTACACGCAGGGAATCACGATCACGATTGGCAATGTGGCCAACGCTCGTACCATTACTTATTCGCCCTAAAGCGCATACGTTTTCGCTGTTCAGCTAAACAAGGCTGCCTCACTTGAGGCAGCCTTTTTGCTGTCTGATTGGAAATTCAATGGATCTTGATGCCAGTTAGTCTCAGTCAGAGCCGGGGTTTTCCGGGGAAGCATTTCTGATTTGAGTTTCATTTCTGCCGGCAGATGCCGCCGATCTAAGGGTGCATAGTAAATTGGGGTCGGCCCGAAACGGAGCTTTCGTTTAGTCGTGGTGCATCCATAATTCCTTCGGCCGCTATTATTCAATTTTGCTTGTTCCCCTATGGATCGTCGCCTTGTTCTACTTTTACTAAATGCGGCCCTGGCCGTTATCCTCGGTTTTTTTATCATTACTCCTGACCAGGCCCTGCAGATTGTGATCTATGGCGGGTACTGGGCCATGCTGCTCCTGACCCTGCTTTTTGGCTGGTCACTCTATAAAGTCTGCAAGGACTCTTGGGTTGGCCTTGCGGGCTGGCGGGAAAAACCGCGCTGGCCGGTGGTGCTTATTATCGGGTGTGGCTTGCTCCTGCTCGTTCACGAAACCTACGGTTTTAAAATCCTGATGGATGAGGTGATGCTCTTGGGCACTTCGATGAGCATGCATTTTGACCGTTCGACCATTGTGCCGATGCGCGGTAACGACATCCAAGGGGTGTTTCAAGTGGTGTCAGGGCAGCTCGACAAGCGGCCGCTTTTTCAACCGTTTCTAGTCTCAGGGCTCCATGACCTGACCGGCTATCGTCCGGAAAATGTTTTTGTGCTCAATACGGTCCTGACTTTCGTTCTGCTGACTCTGGCCTACGTTACGGGGTGCCGCATCAATGGCCGTGGTGCCGGCGCGGTGGCGGTGTTGCTGCTAACCAGCTTGCCTTTGCTGGCGCAGAACGCGACCGGGGGCGGCTTTGAACTGCTCAACCTGGTGATGATTCTGAGTACCCTGTTGCTCGGCATGCGTTACATGAAACTAAGGGATGGAAACACCCTCGACGCTTTTGGGCTGTCCGCGATTCTCCTGGCGCAAACGCGTTACGAGTCTGTGTTGTTCCTTGTGCCGGTCGGTCTGATTGTCCTGTTGGTTTGGTGGACCGACCGACGCCCCAGCCTGACGTGGACAGTGATATTTATGCCGCTGTTGATGCTGGTTTATGCTTTCCACAACCAGGTTTTCAGTGTGCGAACATCATCGTGGGAACTGGCCAGCAAGCCCGGCTATGACCGGGCCTTTGCCCTCTCCTACATCCCGGAAAATATTGCGCACGGATTGAATTTCTTCTTTAGCACCAACGGGGAGCACTCGAACTCGCTCGTGCTTTCCGGGTTGGGGTTTGTGGCCCTGCCGTTTTTTGGATTATGGGGGATGAAAATTTTCGGTCGGGTGCGGGAAACGTCTCCGCAGAAAGCGGCGCTGGCGATTTTTTCCCTGGGTTTTGCGGCGCACACGCTGCTGCTTCTCTGCTATTTCTGGGGAAAATTTGATGATCCGGTAATCCGTCGTCTGAGCCTGCCGCTCAATCTGGTCCTGGTTATCGCCACGGTCACCGTCGCGGCTGAGCTGAACTGGAAGGGGAAAATCTGGCGGATTCTAACGGTGGTGGTCGGGATTGGTTTTTTCACCCACTCTGTGCCCGCCATGGCGCGGCACAGTTACGCACTGGAGTATTACGTGGGGAGGGAAATGGAATGGCGGCGGGACTTTATCGCCGCTCATCCGGAAAAGGACTACCTGTTCATCGACAATAATTCCATTGTATGGATCACCCACCTAATCTCTGCCACCCCGGTGAAACAGGCCCTCGATCAAAAGGGGAATATCATTTTCAATTTTCGGAATCACATTTTTTCCGCCATGTATGTTTTCCAGCGGCTCGCCGTGGATCCGTCCACCGGGCATTTCTCGGTGCCGACCGAGGATGATCTGGGGCCGGACTATCAGCTGGAGACGGTGTGGGAACGCCGGTTCACTCCGATGACTGTCAGCCGCATCAGCCGCGTGCTCTCCATTCGCGAAGGTCCGGTGGTGTTGCCGCAGCCGGCTTCGATTTCGATGGAAAAAATTTCCCCTGAGGAACGGGAAAAAATCCGGTTGGAGTATATGGATAATTTTATCAAGCGACTGCCCTAGCTGAGGCTGCCGGCCTACTATTTCCGTGAGCGAATTTTCCCCTCAAATACTGCGGCGCTCCGAGACTAGGCTGGTCTGCTTTGGCCTGGTGGCGGTGGCCGCGGTATACTTCGGGTTTATCGGACTGGGCGTCGAAGCCTCCGGCACCCTCGTCAAGCGTTTCGGATACTACTTTATTCTGGGCACGTTTGTTCTTTGGCTGGCCTCGCTGTGGCGGCTGTGGCGCTTGCGCCGGGAGGGTGGGGGGATGACCCGGCGCGAGTCATGGATTGCCGTCTTCGTGATGGGAATATTTTCTCTGGTCGCATTCAAGGCCGAGCCGTTTCGCAGCAAGATACTTTATGACGAGTTCGTGCTGCAGTCCACGGCTTACAATATGCATTATTTCCGCGACGCGGCGACGATGGTGCGGGGTTATGATGTGCTGGGCGTTTTTTTCTCCACGGACAACTACCTGGACAAACGGCCCAATTTTTTTCCGTTTCTCATTTCGCTGGTGCATGATCTGACTGGTTATCGCACGGCGAACGCCTACTGGCTGAATGCATTCCTGCTGCCGGTCGCCCTGTCACTGGTGTATTATTTGGGCCGCCGGCTTAACGGACCACGGGGCGGATTGCTGGCTGTGCTCTTGCTGGGCTCGCTGCCTTTGCTGGGCCAGAACGCGACCGGTTCCGGCATGGAGTTGTTAAACGTCGTGATGATCCTCGCGGTCACCGCTCTGGGGGCGGTTTATCTTCGGCAACCTGACGAGGAACGGCTTTCCACTCTCGTGCTGGGGGCGGTGCTATTGGCGCAAACCCGGTACGAGTCGGCGATCTTTGTGGCGCCCGTGGCGGCGGTCATTGCCCTTGGCTGGTGGCGTGCGCGCAGAATTATTCTCTCATGGACGACGGTCCTCGCCCCGTTGTTACTGCTGCCCTCGGCCCTGCAAAACAAGGTGCTTTCCCAGACCCGCTGGATGTGGGAATTGAAGGAAAACCAGGATACGCGCTTCGGTCCGGAATATCTGATGGGGAACCTGCGTGGTGCACGGGCTTTCTTTTTCAACACCAGCGCTCAAATGGCCAATTCATGGCCCCTCGCCGTGCTGGGATCGCTCAGTTTGTCGTACATCAGCTGGCGTTTGCTCCGTGGTTTTCGGGGCCTGCCCCGGGCAAACCCGGACCATGTGTCTCTTTTGCTGATCAGCTTTGGCATCATCACCAATGCAGTGCTGATCATGTTTTATTACTGGTCGAATTTGGCCGACCCGATCGCCTCCCGGCTGAGTCTGCCGCTCTCTCTGTTGCTCGCGTTCGCCGTCGTGGTGGCGGCGGCGCGCTGGGACCGATTGATCCCCGCCAGCATGACGATGACGGGCCTGATGGCGGTGTTTGCCGTTGGCGTGGCTTTTGCGCACCAGGCACAGCATCTTTATTCCCATCTCGGCATCGACGAGATCGAGTGGGAGAAGCGGTATGTTGCCTTGCGGCCGCCGGGCGAACGTTTGATCATCACCAACAAATCCACCATGCCATGGTTGTTGACCAAAATTCCTTCAATTCTCATTGGCCGCAGCTTCCTCGTGGGTGATCGCCTGCAATACCAGCTCGAGCGCCACACGTTCCGCGAAATTCTTGTTTTTCAGTCTCTGCGTCCCACCTCGAAAGAGGGCGACCACCAACTTGTGCCGGAGGATCGGGTGCCTCCGGGATTCCAACTCGAGTTGCTCACGGAAAAACGTTTCGGCACCAAGATCGACCGCGTCAGCCGGCTCGTGGCGGTGAATCTGCCCGCGGGCGACGCCAAACCGGCCGCGGCCACGCCATGACTGATTCACGCGCTCATTTCGATTGGGTGGCGGCCAATGACACTCGGGCGCGCGCGGCGCAGGTGGATTTTCACGCCCAGCTGCTACGGCATTTCCGGCATCACATCCCCGAGGGCAGCCGGGTTTTGGAGTGCGGCTGTGGAGTGGGTGATTTGCTGGCCGGTCTCCGGCCCGTACAGGGTGTCGGGGTCGATTTCAGCGCCGAGATGCTGATGAAAGCCCGGGCCCGATATGGTGCCCGGTCGGGCTTGGAATTTCGGCAACTGGATGTTCAGGTCGAAACGATTTCGGAGAAATTCGATCACATCGTGCTCGATTATCTCACGGGTTACTTGTCCGACATCCAGACGACACTGCAAAAACTCCAGGCGGCGTCGCATGCGCGCACCCGTCTCCATATCACGACCCTGAACACGCTGTGGCTCCATCCGCTGGAGCTTGCCGTGGGACTGGGAGCCGTGATGCCGCAGCCGCCGAGCAACTGGCTTTCCCACCAGGATCTTTTCAACCTGCTGGCACTGTCCGGTTGGGAAGTGGTGAGCTTCGAGCGCGTGCAATTATTTCCCTTCAACTGGCCGTTGCTCTCCCCGCTGTTGAACAATGTGCTCGTGCGGTTGCCGCTGGTCCGCCATTTCGGCATTACCCTTTCCATTACCGCACGACCGCGCAGCCCCTCTCCGGTCAGCGGCGAAGTAAGCTGCTCGGTCATTGTACCGGCGCGGAATGAATCCGGCAACATCCGCGCCGCGCTCGACCGAATTCCCACGCTCGGCCGGCGCACCGAAATCATTTTTGTCGAGGGCAACAGCCGCGACGATACCTGGGCGGCTATCCAGCGCGAAGTCGCGGATTACAAGGGCCCGCACCTTTTGCAGGCGATGAAACAGCCGGGCAGGGGAAAGTGGGACGCCGTCCGCGCCGGATTTTCGGTCGCACGCGGCGATGTGCTGGTGATCCAGGATGGCGATTTGACGGCGCCGCCCGAGGACCTGCCGAAATTCTACGACACCCTCGTAAATGGCACGGCTGAGTTCATCAATGGCAGCCGCCTCGTCTATCCCATGGAAGCGCGGGCCATGCGTTTCCTCAATCTTCTCGGCAATAAGTTTTTCGCCATCGCGCTCAGTTACGTCCTCGGCCAGGCGGTGAAAGACAGCCTGTGCGGGACGAAGATGCTGCTGCGTTCCGATTACGAACGGCTGCTCCGCCGCATTGTTGAACTCGGCGACTTCGATCCTTTCGGTGATTTCAATCTGCTCTTTGGGGCGGCGCTGCTCGATCTTCGCATTCGTGATGTGCCGGTGCGCTACAAGGACCGCACTTATGGCGAAACCAACATTTCACGTTTCACCCATGGCTGGCTGCTGCTGCGCATGACCTGGTTCGCACTCTGGCGGCTTAAATTCCGCAAATCCCAGTGAATCTTGCCATCGGCCGTCTGATCCATCTCCTCTTGCCGCCCTCGTTACTCCCAGCGGGAAACTGTCTCGGGGGGGAGCGCCGGAGGCAACCGCGGCGATGGAAATTTCCTGACCGGATATGAAAGAAATTCCGCGGCCGGCAAAATTTCTCCCCTCGTCCTATCGGCAGATGGGCTGGCTGGCCGCGCTCACTCTTGGGGGTTGGCTGGCGGGAGCGCGCTGGCCTGGGCTGCTTCTCAGCATCGGCATCGCCGACCATCGCACGCCCTACTTGGACTCCTACGCGATTCTTGCGTCGCTCGACGCCCTGCGGGCTGGCGCTGATGTGTACCGCGCTAATCCACTGGATCCTTTGTTTCGCAGCCACGTATATTCCGACTGGTGGCTCGGACTGCGCTGGTTTGGTCTCTCGCGTGCGGACAATCTTTTTGTTGGCACGGCTTGGGTCGTAATTTTTGGACTCACTGCCTGGACGACTGCACGTCCGCGACGGGTGACGGAAACCCTTTGGCTGGCGTTGATCCTGATTTCTCCGCCGGTGATGCTGGCGGTGAAACGCGCGAACAACGATTTGGTTATCTTCGTTCTGTTGGCCGCCTTTGGACTTGCTGCCTCAGCTGCTGTCTGGTGGCGACCAGTGCTGGCGCTGGCCTGTTTGGTACTGGGCACCGGCCTGAAATATTTTCCAGCAGCAGCGGCACTGGCGTTTCTGTGGGTTCGCCCGGTGAGGCGCATGCCGGCGATGCTGTTGACGGCCTCGGCCGGGGTTGCAGTCACCATGGCGAGTGTCTGGTCGCAGGTCGCCCGGGGACGCTTCACCGTGGACTCCGGGGTTTATACCATGGGCGCCCCGCTGTTATGGCGTGATCTTGGCTGGAAGGATGCCGACTCAACTCTGCCGGGTGTGCTGTTGATCGTGATGGTTGGGCTGGCGCTGGCTATGAGCCGCGTGACGCGAGGTTTGGCGCAACAAGGAGAACCCGCGGAACGCATGCGGGCCGCCATCGGCTGCATTGTGCTGCTGACCTGTTTCAGCGCGGGAGTTAATTACGCCTATCGCTGGGTTTTTGTGGTGTGGCCGGCTCTCTGGTTGTGGCGGCAGGCCGCCGATAAAACCGTTGGCCTGCCGCAGCGCTGGATTCCGCGATGCGCTTGTGCGCTGATCGGTCTGTGTCTGTGGGGCGACGGTTTGTTTTGTCTGGCGGTCAACCAACTGCCGCCGCTCGCCAAGTCGGAGCTGACCCACATGGAATACGTCATGCGGCTTGTGACTCAACCGCTACACTGGCTGTTGATGTTTTTGTTCGCCGGCTGGCTGGCGGAGGCAGGCCTGGTGATCTTGCGCGAGTGGTGGGAGGTGCACCGTGCAGGTAAAGTGTCCGCGGCAAACGCATGACTGCATTATTTTCGACCCTTATTTTTTCGGCCGACATACTGTGCGTCGCAGTCCTCGCTTGGGTGAGTTTGTGTGCGATGGGCTTGGGGCGGTCGGGTTTGATTGAGCGGTCAGTCGGGTGGCTCCTGCTCGTGCTGGCGGTCGTGGTTTCTTCGGGTGTGCTGCTCGGTTTTTTTGGCGGGCTGGGTCGTTCCGGATTTTTTCTTCTGCACGTGGCGGGGCTCGCCACGTTGTTCGCCTGGCGGCGAAAATGGCGCGACGACTTGAGCCAGGGTTTTGTCTGGCTGGCGGATTGGTGGCGGCTCTGCCGAAGCTGCACCCCAGAAGGGTTCATCGTACTGGGTTTAGTTTTTGTGCTCGGATTTCTCGCGGTGCTGGCGGCCCGGGCCGAGCCGGTGGTGTTTGACGCACTCACTTACCGTTTGTCGCGTATCGGCCAGTGGCTGCAAGACGGACGCATCGCCCATTATCAGACTGACGATCCCCGTTTGAATTACATGCCGGTAGCGCCGGACTTGGTGATCGCCTGGCTGTTGGGTGCGACTGAAAACGGCTTTCACGGTGCTGCACTTTCGCAGATGATGGGAGGTGTTCTGCTGCTCGCGGCCACCTTTGGGTTGGCGCGCTTGGCGGAATTGAGCCGGCGGGTGGCATTGGGCGCGGTGGTCATTGTCCTCGGGATGGCCAATGTCGCCGCGCAGTTTACGGCGATCCAGAGTGATTTGTTTACGGCAGGCATTTTCGCCGCAAGCTACCTGCTGTGGCATCGCGCGTTAGTGCGCGGCGAAGGCTCGTGGGTTGCGGGCATTGGTTTTGGTCTGGCGTGGGGCGCCAAGGGCACAATGTTTTATCTGGCGCCGGGCGCGGCGCTCTGGGTGGGCTGGCTGGTGTTTAAAAACCGGCGGCAATGGCGGGCTTTGCTGCCCACGGGAAGCGCGGCGGGGCTGGCGTTCCTCTTGTTCGTGGTGCCGAGTTACCAGCGCAATCTGGCGTCGTACCACTCGCTATTCGGGCCGCACGAAGCGGTGGTGCTGCATCACGGCGGGCCGCTCACCGGTGTGGAGCACCTTGAGAAATTACGCTGGAATTTACAGACGTCGGCCGTGCAATTGTTCGATCCCACGGCGCAGGCTTTTTGGTGCCAGGATTTTTCGCGCTGGATTGGGCGACGGTTGCTGACGAGGGAGTCACTGGAGGATGATCGTTACCTCTTTCTTCATCAGGTGCCACGGCGGCTGCTCATGGAAGGAGTGATGCAGCAGACCGAGCCCGACGGGGATATCATCTCCTGCGGAGTGCTCGCGGTCCTGCTCTTCTTCGGCGGTTTTGCCTGGGCAGGGCTGAGGGGCTGGCGGGACCGGACGGCGGCCCAGATTTTCGTGTGGAGCACCGGAGTGGTGGTTTATGTGTTGGTGCAGCATGCCCTGGTGCAGTGGCATCAGTGGGGTTATCGTTTCATGGTTCTGGCTGCTCCATGGATGGGTGTGGTCGGTGCGTGGTGCGTTGCGCAGCTGTTTCGCAAGCTGCAGGTGGCGGCGTGGGCGGTGATCATTTTGTCGCAGCTGCAGGTGTTTATTTTCGTCCAATGGCGGGCCAACCAAGCGGGGTGGCAGGCGGTGACCCAGCCTGATCATGCTTTGTCCCATTTCATTTACAGCCACTGGCGCGAGTGGGCGAGGAAGCTTGACCATGCCGATGTGCCCGTGCGGTTGGTGTTCCCGATCAACCAGGCACTCGCGGCTTTTTATCGCGTGGTGCCATCGCGACCGGTGGAACTCGCTAAATTTTCGGAATCGCTGGCGGCAACGGCGGAGGCGGCGGTCGATTCAAACGGCGGCTGGCTGGTGGTGCCCGCTGGTCGTTTCAAAGGCCGCGAAGGACGGGTGTTTGGTCAAACCTGGCTGTTCAACGGTGAAGGGGACAGTATGCACAGCCTCGCGGCGTACCGGCGGTTGCAACCCGGTGAAAATCCCGCGGCGATGCTCTATCAGTTCACCCGTTCGTTCACGGCGGGCGGAATGCAGACGCGTCTTTTGGTGAAATCATGGGAGACGCCCGTAACAGTGCGGTTGAGGAATCCGGCGACTTACCCGTGGAGAGTACGGGCGGAGACCGCGCTGGGCGTAGCGGAGGAGGAGATTCCGGCAGGCGGTGAGATCGTGCTCAATCTGCCGGTCACTCCCGAAGTGCTCGCTGAATTGATTTTGAATTTTGAGGGCACACCTGATGCCCGGGCGGCGATGATTTATCCAATTACCGCTTTGCAAAGGCCGTAGATTGGAAGGAATCCGATGATCAACGATTTTTGGCGGTTCCGACCGACACCATTCGAATTTTCATAAAATCAGCATGGCATCGCCGTAGCTGAAGAAGCGGTATTCACGGGTGATCGCTTCAGCATAGATTTCCTTGAGCCAGGCAATGCCGTCGGTGGAGCCCGGAGCTAAAAATGCCGATACCAGGCAGAGCAAGGTGGAGCGGGGTTGGTGAAAGTTAGTGATGAGCCCATCCACTCCCCGGAAGTTTCGTGGCGGGTAGATAAAAATGCCGGCTTCAGCGAGACAGTCGTGCCCCAGCGGCGCAGGGTGCCTGCTCAGAAAGTCTTCAATGGTGCGAACCGAAGTCGTCCCCACCGCCACCCGGCGACCGCGGGTGGAGAACAGGGATTGCTGGACGGCGGCGCTGATTTCATACACTTCGCGATGGATGATGTGGTCTTCAATCCGATCCGCGGTAATCGGGCGAAACGTGCCCAGGCCGACATGCAGCGTGAGATCGTGGCAGGCGATGCCTTGGGTGGAGAGTTGGTGCAATAGCTCCGGGGTAAAATGCAATCCCGCGGTCGGAGCAGCCGCCGCGACTTGCCGGCCGCGATTGGCGTAAACGGTTTGATAACGCTCGCGGTCTAATGCGCGCTGGGCTTCCGCGGATTTGTCCACCGCTGCACTCTCGCGGGCGGTGCTGCGATCAATATAGGGCGGCAGCGGCATTTCTCCGATGCGGTTGGCGATGGCGAGTATATCGTCATGAGCGTTGAACGATACGCGCACGAGTCCGTCGTCAGTTTTTTCGCGGACCGCACCAGTGAAAATTCCACTGAGCCCAAAGGTCGCGCCAATTGGAAGTTTTTTGCCGGGCCGGAGCAGACACCACCAGTCGTTGGTCTTCGCCGCGTCTTGGGTCGCGCCGCTGGCGGGGTTGTTTGTGATCGGTTCAGGGAAGGTGGCGGGCCGCAACAGCAGGCACTCCACCTGCCCGCCGGTTGGCCGGGTCGCATACAGGCGGGCGGGAATGACCGCGGCGTTGTTGCGGAAAAGACCATCGCCGGTCTGCAGATATTCCGGCAGGTCGCGGAATAGGCGGTGTTCGATGGTGTGGGTCTGGCGATGGACGACCAGCAGCCGTGAAGCATCGCGCCGTTCAGCCGGGTGCTGGGCGATCAGTCTCTCGGGCAGGGAATAATCGAAGACGTCGGTATTCAAGTGCGGGCAAGACAGCACTCTCAGTCGGCCGAAATGTCACCAATAAGTTGTTTGACGAGTGGTTGCTCGGGAGATCGCTCACTCGGCTGACTGGAAACGATCTGGGCCGTACTTTTGTTACGATTGCTTGTCGGGCCGCCGCTTGCGGTGCGACTCCCGGCGCCGGGCGGTAAACCGGGGCATCTCAAGCAACGGCCCCGCAGGTTCGAAGCGAGCAAGGTCGGAAACAAGATGCGCCTCACCTTTCTGATCAGATGAAAAACGGGCTTGCTTCGCCCGGGGCAAATGACCCGAATGCCGCTCCGGTTTTGGTGTCTTTAGGATGCCAGTCAGCCATGCCGCTTTAGCTCAGTTGGTAGAGC
>JANYDX010000282.1 GCA_025363395.1 Verrucomicrobiota bacterium | reverse complement strand
CGCTACCGCGCTAACGGAATGCATCACGCGACGTCGATTGCCCTCGCTTTTTTCGGGCGGCATCAGGGTGCGCCTCACGGGCCTTCTGTTATTCGCGGTGCGCTTCAAACCACCGTTATCGGCGGCCTCGCTGCCGCTGCGGCCGTCGGCATTGCATTCCTGATTTATTGACCTTAGCGCGAGTCTTATCGTGCGCGGGACAGACGTCTCGCTGTGCGGCTGAAGCATTTTTAGGGAAGGCGCCTTCAGCACGATCTGAGAATACGCGGAGTCTTTAGGCTGAGGTGCGGAGTAAATGACGGTAGAATATGCGATAGTGGCGTCCAGATAGAAATCACGACCATGAACCGACCACTTCCCGCCAAGATGAACAACACGGGGCAGTGTTGCGTCGCCGCGAAACGCCTCATTGTGGTTGAAGCACTGGCCGACCGTTTCCTCGACAAGTTCGGGGCGGCACTCGGGGCGCTTGAACCAGGGGACCTAATGGACCTAGACCGCGGGACCGTCCTCCCGCAGATGGTGCCTGCCATCGCCGCGGAGATATCACGGATTCCATCATGGCACAGTAAGCAGCGTACTCAATTTGCGAACGGAAGTTCGCGGCAAAAAAGAAAGCGAAAATCAACAAATACAATAAAGAAAAATCATGAAAACTATAAATGCGGTTATGGGAATCATCACTCCATTGATGCAATCGAAATGGATCTCGCCGGTACTAATGACATTCGTGCTCGCGGTCGTCGTCGGCGTCACCGGCTGCCAATCGCACCCTCATTAACCACTCTCTCTCAACAACGAAAAACGGAGCAACGAAAACAAAAATATGAAAACAAAACACAACATTCGCAGTAAAGTGAGCCTCGGCTCTGCACTCGCAGTCGCATTAACGATGGCAATGACATTGCCGGGCGCGGTCCGCGCGGCCGAACACGATAGCGGCATGAACGATAAGATGCCAATGGGCGGTATGAACGACAAAATGCGGATGAAAGATGCGGGCAATATGACCCAGATGGAACACATCACGACCCAGGCGCAGGCGGAAGCGCTAAAACCTGGTGACTCGATGTCCATGGCCTGCAGTAAGTGCAAGGATGTCATGGTTCAGAAAGTGACCACCGACAACGCACATGTGAAAATGATGACCGTCGGAGAGAAGCTTACGTGCCAAAGTTGCGGTGGCACTGTCGAAGTCGTCGCCACCGGCAAAGGCGAAGGAAAGAATGCGGAGGTAAAGCATGTCTGCTCGAAGTGTGGAGACGATGCCATGTTCTGCGCCGCGACCAAAGCCGGCAGCGGTGCCATGAAGGGAATGGGGAAGGGCAAAATGCCAGATATGGGGAAAGACAAAATGCCGGACACAGAAGACGACAAATCGAAAGATATGGGAAAAATGAAAATGTGATGGGAGGAGAGCCCTCGACCTGATCGCGCCCAGGACATGGCGCGAACCGAAACAAAAACGACAGAAACTCGAATATGAAAAATCGAATCTCAACTTTCACACCACCCGTCATGGGTGCCGGCCTGCTTGCCTTTGCCGCCTTCTTGAGCGTGGGACAAAGAACTTACGCGGCTCAACCGCCGGTTGATCCAACGCATGCGGCGCACGTCGCTTCCGGCGCGATGCCACCCGATGCGCCAGTAGGCGATCCTGCCCTCTCACAGCAGATTTCCGAGCTGCAGGCGAAAGTTGCGCAGCTCGAAGCTACCCTTGCTCAAAATACGCCCGCGGCGGTTACCGTGGCCCCAGCAGGTTCGGCCATGCCAGGTATGTCTGCCGCAGCTTCCCCAGCAAATTCCGCAATGAATATGGGCGTGGATAAAATGAAACCGCGCGGGGGCATGCCAGCTCAGAGTTCAAGCGCCACGTCTGCTCCGCCAATGGCCGGGATGAACGGCGCTGCGCCTCCCGCCGGTGGGATGATGGGCATGATGAGTCAGATGATGGGGATGATGGATAAAATGATGTCCATGGGCGGCGGCAGCGCACCAATGCCCAGTGGCGGCGGCATGGGCATGGACAAGATGAATATGGGCGGCGGCTCCATGTCTCCCGCGCCAGCAGCAGGAATGAGCGGCGGGGGTGGCATGGGCATGGACCAGATGGAAATGGCCGGGATGATGGGCGTGGGCCCGATGGCCGGCCCGGCTGGTGCCATGCCGGAATCCGCCCTGCCGGGCTTCCCCGGCTCATCGCACCTTTATCACATTGGCGCGACGGACTTCTTCCTCGATCACCCGCAACACATCGCGCTCACAATTGAGCAGCTAGCAGCGCTCAACAAGGCGAAGGAGCAAGCGACGCTCGCGAAAAGCACAGCGGACCGGGCAGTGGAGCAGGCCGAGCAGGAACTGTGGACGCTCACCGCTGCCGATCAGCCCGACGCCACGGCTATTCAGGCGAAGATCGCGGCAATTGGAAAACTGACTGGCGAGAAACGCCTCGCTTTTATTCGCGCCGTTGGAGACGCCAGCAAGATCCTCACTGCGGAACAGCGCAAAAGTCTCACGGGATTCGCTCCGCCCGCACCAGCGAATGCCATGGCTGCTCCTGCAGCCGCCATGCCCGCCGGCGGGATGAAAGACATGTGAACCAACAAACCATATGGAAACATAATATGAAAACCTCCGATACAAAAACCGTCGAAATATCCTGCGAAGCACCGGAGGCGAAGTCGGTCTTCGTCGTCGGCACTTTTAACGATTGGAAGCCGGATGCCACGCCTTTGCACAACCAATCGCCGAACGGCAAGTGGTCCGTAAGGTTGCCGCTCCCACCGGGCCACCACGAATACAAATTCGTGATTGATGGTCAGTGGTGCTGCGAAGCGGGCTGCGAGCACGAATACCGCGGCTGCCCCAAATGCGCCCCGAATGACTTCGGCACGATGAACCGCGTGCTGGAAGTGAGTTGAGCCTGACGACGCGGAAACCAAACCCTCTGGGGGAAAACATTTGCGAGCATTGCCAGCAATGCGCCAAAGCCTGTCACAAGTGCGCTGAAGAATGCCGGAAACTGGCCAAGCAATAATAGCGACCATTCATTGCCGGCCATCCGGCCGGTAATGGAAAAATTTGCAGAGATGACGATGAAACCGTTAAGCAACGCCGCAGATGAAAAGCGCGATGCTTTGCGCGCGGCACCACTGAGCCGGGGAACAGAAAAGCAATGACCACTACACCAGATTCCATCGAAGGGACAATTGTCGTCGCGGTGCGCTGGGTGAAGCTCGGCGTCGAAATTTTCGGCGCGGGGTTGGTGACGCTTGGTGTGTGCCTCGCGATCCTCCATCTCATTCGCACGCTCGCGGCGCGGAAACCGGCTGACTTCACGGCCACCCGGCTCGTCCTCGCACGGCATCTCGCGCTCGCATTGGAGTTCGAACTCGGTGCGGACATTCTCGGGACGGCGATTTCGCCGAGTTGGGATCAAATCGGAAAACTCGGCGCGGTCGCGGTGATCCGCACCGGGCTGAATTTCTTCCTCTCGATGGAGATGAAGCGGGAGCAAACGGTGGAGAAAAGCGGAGCGGACCTCTTGGGCCAAGCTCAGTGCGGAGCGCTGAAGCCCTGAGCGCCCGGTGGCTTCGCTCGCAATAACGCCACGCAAATCCAATGATGACACACCGCCTTCTTTTCGCGCTAGCCCTTGCCGTTGTCGTCGGGATTCCCGCGCCGGTTGCGGCAAGAGCCCCAAGACGCCGCCCCATTGCCGGAATCGTTCAAAAGACGAATGAGCTAACGCGGGAAGTGGAAATCGTGCGCATTGATACAGGAACACCGCTGAGCTTTATTTGGATCAGTCGGACAGTATTTATAGCGAAGACGCAGGTGGTGGACGCCGCGATTCTCGATCCCGCTGCCAAGGTGGAAGTGATCTGCCATCAGCCGTTTTTCGGCCGCCCTTTCGTTACCAAGGTGACACTTCTGTCAGCGCCAGACCGCGCCCTATGAACCCAAACTCAAACGCCTATCTCGTCGGTGGCGGCATCGGCTCTCTGGCTGCCGCCGCCTTCATGATCCGCGACGGCCATCTGCCGGGCGGAAATATTTCCATCCTCGAAGCCGCCCCCATCATGGGAGGAAGTTTGGACGGCGCCGGAGATCCCGTGTACGGCTATTCGTTGCGCGGCGGGCGCATGTTGACGACCGACAACTACGAATGCACCTGGGATCTTTATAAATCGATTCCGTCGTTAAACAACTCCCGCAAGACGGTGTTCGAGGAAACGGTTGAATTCAATGAGCGGCACCGGGCGAACTCCATGGCGCGGCTGGTTGACCGCCGGCGCGCGAAGGTGCCCGTGACCTCGATGGGGTTCTCCATGCAGGACCGCATCGAATTGCTCAAGCTCAGCAAGGCTGA
>JANYDX010000258.1 GCA_025363395.1 Verrucomicrobiota bacterium | reverse complement strand
GTCCAACGGTTACTACATTGATCTCTGTTATTCGACGGCCACGCATTACCTCAACGATCCCGCGCCGGCCGGCGCAAAACTGAACGATGCACAGCGGCAACTTGTCCTGGGTGGCGAGGCGACGATGTGGTCGGAATGGGTGAGCCCGGCGACGATCGATTCAAGGATCTGGCCGCGCACCGCCGCAATCGCCGAACGGCTTTGGTCACCGGCCGAAATCTGCGACCTGCCGGACATGTATCGTCGTCTGGAGTTGGTCAGCCGCCGCTTGGAGGAGGCTGGCTTGCGGCATGAAAGCTATCTCGATCCCGCGTTGCGTGCTCTGGCCGGGGATGCCGCCACCGCTTCCGATTTGCAGGCACTGCGAAGATTCGTGGATTTACTTGAGCCCGTCAAAAGATATGCCCGCGGCGGATACCAGCCGGACGCGACTCAATTCACCCCGCTGAACGGATTGGTGGATTGCGTGCGACCCGACAGCGCCGCAGCGCGGAGATTCGTCGGGACGGTGGACGAGTTCATCACCACACCTCAGTCGTCCCAGGCCGGAGCGAGGCTGGCGGAGATGCTCATCACCTGGCACGACACGGCGGCGCAATTGTTGAATCGTCTACCTGCGCTTTCGCCGCGTTTGAGCGAGGCGGAGTCGGTGCTGCGCGACATCGCTGATGCGACGAAGGCCGGTACTATGGCGCAGCAGGCGTTGCAAGAAGCCAGGGTGGTGGAGCCCGCGATCAGGCGTGACATGCTCGAAGCTGTCCGGCGCGTAGCCAAGCCGCGTGCGGCAGTCGAATTTCCAGCGAATGCCGCACTGGAAAAACTGATTGCAACAGCGACCGGCGCGGCATTCCCGCCGGTGCCGTCGCTCTGATTCGGTCTGGGTCTGATCCCCGGGCGTGATTCACCGAACAACGGTATAAAGCCACTTGTCTCCTAATATTTTTTTTCGACCTGCCTGGCGTGCGGCAAGAATCTTCGGTGCGTACCTGCTCTGTCGCAAAACACATTGCTTCGATTCGCCGCCTCGACTCACTTGGCTGCAATGATCGTTGGCGTCCAGCCGCTCGCGGGTTTTGACAAGCTCCTGCACTACAAAGTGCCGGAGACGCTGCTCGCGTTCGTCCGATCGGGCTCGCTGGTGCGGATTCCCATCGTCAACCGCCTTCACTTGGGGCTCGTGATGGAAATTAACGCCACGTCGGACTGCCCGCCGGCCAAGCTGAAGCTAATCAGCGGCATACTGCACGAGTTTCCCGCACTGACGCCCGATTTGCTGGCGCTCGCGCGCTGGATGCATGCCTACTACGCGGCCCGCATGGAAAGCGTGCTGGAGGCCATGATTCCAGGCGCGGTGAGGGACGGCGCCCGCCTGAAAACCGACAAGTACCTGAGCCTGGCGCATGCCCCAACGGCCGACGAAATGACCGCGCTGGGGAAAAAAGCCCCGCAACAGGCGCGCCTGTGTGAATTTCTCCACCAGCAGTTCCGGCCCGTTAAAAAATCACTGGCGCTTTCACGCCTGGATCTCACGGGTGCGGTGGTGAGTGCGCTGCTCAAACGCGGCTGGGTGAGGGAGGTGCTTCGCCCGGTGGAACGTATCGCCTACGCGGACAACTGGACCGGCGGCGAGATCGTCGCGGG
Organism: Verrucomicrobiota bacterium; assembly: GCA_025363395.1. GTDB lineage: Bacteria > Verrucomicrobiota > Verrucomicrobiia > Opitutales > Opitutaceae > Lacunisphaera. Next base: position 2,423 of record JANYDX010000258.1, on the reverse strand, counting down.
TTTGCCACCGAAGCTCAACGACGAGCAGGCCACCGTGGTGAAATCCGTGGGCGACAGTCTGACGAGGGGAAAATTTGCGGTGCATTTGCTGCATGGCGTCACCGGTTCGGGCAAGACCGAGGTCTATTTGCGCGCAGTGGAGCAGGTGCTGAAGTCCGGAGGCAGTGCGATCTACCTCGTGCCGGAAGTGGCGCTCACGCCGCAAACCGTGGCGCGGTTGCGCGGCCGGTTCGAAGCGGCCGGGCACAAAACCGTGGTCTGGCACAGCCACCTTGGCGAAGGCGAACGGCTCGACGGCTGGACGGCGCTCGCCAGCGGACAGGCGCGAGTGGTGGTCGGAGCCAGGTCGGCGGTCTTTGCGCCGGTAAAGGATTTGCGGATGATCGTCGTCGATGAGGAACACGAACCAGCTTACAAACAGGATGAAACTCCGCGCTATCACGGCCGCGATGTGGCGGTCTATCGGGCAAAGCTGGCCGGCGCGGTGTGTCTGCTCGGTTCGGCTACGCCTTCGCTGGAGTCCTTCGCCAATGTCCGCTCTGGAAAATACCAGCTCGATTTGCTGACCAAGCGCGTCGACGACAAGAAACTGCCGGACATTCACGTGGTCGACATGCGGATTGAAATTATGCGCCAGCGCGGGCTGGTGACCCTTTCACGCCTGCTGGTCGACCATATGCACCGGCGCTTTGAGCGGAAGGAGCAGATCATTCTTTTCATCAACCGGCGCGGTTACTCGTCGAGCATGCAATGCCGGAAGTGCGGTCATGTGGAGCAATGTCCGCATTGCAGCGTCTCGATGACCTATCACCGCTCCGACGAAACGTTGAAGTGCCACCTCTGCGGACACGCGCGGGGTGCTCCCGCGGTGTGTCCGGCGTGCGCTGCTCCCGACATTCGCTGGCGCGGCATGGGCACGCAACGCGTGGAGGAGGCGGTGCGCCGTGTGCTGCCGCGGGCCCGGCTCGAGCGCATGGATGCGGACACGATGTCCAAGAAACATCTTTTCCGGCAGATCCTGGGCGATTTCCGCGCGGGGAAAATTGATATTCTCATCGGCACGCAGATGATCGGCAAGGGACTGGATTTCCCCAATGTGACCCTGGTCGGACTCGTGGATGCCGACATGTCCATGCACGTACCCGACTTCCGTGCGAACGAGCGGACATTTCAACTGCTGGTGCAGGTCGCGGGGCGGGCGGGGCGGGGTGATCGCTCGGGGGAGGTGGTGGTGCAGACCTTCACGCCGCAGGCCGACGCGATTCAGTTTGCGCGCCACGCCGACTTCAACGGCTTCGCCGAAGGGGAACTGATGATGCGGAAAAAATTTAACTATCCGCCTTACCGGCATCTGATTCATCATATTTTCCGCGGCAAGAATCCCGAGAAGATAAAATTCTTCGCTGAGCACTGGGTAAAGCAGGTGGAGCTGAAGCTCGGCTCCGTGGTGGAAATTCGCGGGCCGACTCCTGCACCTATTGAAAAAGTGAAGGACGAATACCGTTACCAGATCTGGTATTTTTGTGCGCAAGCCACGAAGATCGTGCCTGAACTCGTGAAATTGCAGTCCGAGGTCAAATGGCCCGACGATGTCATGCAAGTACTCGATGTGGATCCGATGAGCTTGGTGTGAACGGGCGAACGGATCATAGGGAGGCAAGTCCTTCGCTATTCGAATCCAGTTTCCGCCTTTCGGATGCGGACCGGGAAACTAGGCGACGATTTTCTTGCCGTCGAAAACCACTCGCCCGCTGACAATGGTGGTCTTGACCCGGCCAATGAGTTTTCGGCCGGACCAGGGCGAGTTGAGCGATTTGCTAAAACCTTGCTTCGCTTCGTACAGCCAGGTTTCGGCTGGATCGAAGAGACAGACATCCGCCGTCGCACTGGCAGCGAGCGTACCGGCGGGAAGCTTGAGAATGTTGGCGGCGCGGCGGGTCAGCAGGTCGATCACGAGGGACAGCTTGAATTTGTTTTCGCGCACGAGTACGTCGAGACACACGGGCAAGGCGGTCTCGAGCCCTGTGATGCCGTTCGGGGCGTAATCGAATTCACGGTCCTTTTCGTCCGGCGCATGGGGAGCGTGATCGGTGCCGATGCAATCGAGAGCGCCGTCCTTCAGTCCGGCGATGATGGCCCGTCGATCCTGTTCGGTGCGCAGCGGCGGGTTCATCTTGAAGTTGGTGTCGTAGGTGCCGAGCGCTTCCTCGGTCAGCGCGAGGTGGTGGGGCGTGGCTTCGGCGGTGACGTTGATACCGTCCCGCTTGGCCCGGCGCATGAGCTCGACCGACATGGCGGAGCTGATATGCTGCATGTGAATGTGCGCACCGGAATAAGAGGAGAGAATGATATTGCGGGCGACGATGATGTCCTCGGCGGCGTGCGGCCAGCCGCGCAGACCGAGACGGGTGGAGACAATGCCC
>JANYDX010000256.1 GCA_025363395.1 Verrucomicrobiota bacterium | reverse complement strand
CAAACCCGACTTCGAAGGCGCCAAGCACCAGCTCGAAAAAGGTGATGGCGCGGGGAACACCTTCAAAGCCACCGCGAAACCCGTTCTCATCGGCACCGCCGTTGTCGGCGCGACCACGATGGTCTTCGGCATCATCATGATGTTGCAGGCGCACTATCAGGTGATCGATCCCGCGTTCAATGTCCTCGAGCGACTCTCGCTCGTGCACCCCGAGGCGCTCATGGGCCTGCTCATGGGCGGTGCCGTCATCTATTGGTTCACCGGCGCATCCACCCAGGCGGTCGTCACGGGCGCTTATCGCGCGGTCGTCTACATCAAGGACAACATGAAACTCGACGCGTCCACGGCCGCGACCGAGGCCTCGAAGGAAGTCGTTAAAATTTGCACGCAATACGCGCAGAAAGGCATGATCAATATTTTCATCGTCATCTTCTGCTTCGCGCTCGCACTCGCTTTTTTCGACCCGTTCTTCTTCATTGGCTATCTGGTCGGCATGGCTTTCTTCGGACTCTTCCAAGCCATCTTCATGGCCAACGCCGGCGGTGCATGGGACAACGCGAAGAAGATCGTCGAGGTTGACCTCAAGATGAAAAACACACCGCTGCACGCCGCGACCGTCGTCGGCGACACCGTGGGCGATCCGTTCAAGGACACGTCGTCCGTCTCGTTGAATCCCGTCATCAAATTCACCACGCTCTTCGGCCTGCTCGCCGTCGAGATCGCGGTCAAAATGCCCGACGGCCTGAAGCACACCCTCGGCGCCGTGATCTTCGTCATCGCCCTCGTTTTCGTATACCGCAGCTTCTACAACATGCGCATCCCGGTGGACGGTAGGTAAGGGAGCGATGGTTGCCGCAATTGTTTTTTCAAACCGGCTCCAGCCCTTTCGTCTAGTCTTCGGTAAAATTTCCTCTTGTCGAATGAAAGTCCGTCGATTTGTCACCTGCCTGCTCGCGGCGTTTGGTCTTCTCCAGGGCGGCTGCAATTACGACTTCCCGCTCACGCCGAAGCCCACGCGCGCCATTGACGGCAAGCTCCTCGGTGACTGGGTGGCCATGGACAAGGAGAATGCGAAGGAAGAGCTCATGCACGTGCGCCACCTCGATGACTCCACCTATGTCATCGCTTTCGACCATGATATTTATCGCGCCTTCCATTCGGATTTTTCCGGCACCGCTTTTCTGAGCGTGCAGGATCTCAATGCGGACAACCGCAAATATCTCTACTATACTTGGCAGCTCTCTGCTGATGGCGCCAAACTTTCGCTAAAAGGCGTCAGCACCAAAGTCGTACCGGAAACCACCAAGAGCCCGGATGAAATCCAGCGGCTCATAAAACAAAATCTCGGCAATCCAGTCCTGTTCGGCGACGAGATTCTCTTCATCCGAAAATCCGGCCCGCACTGATTTTTTCCGCTGGCGCCCTCACCCCGGGATTTGCCGGGTTCAGTGCAGATCCTGGGGCCTGCGGCCATCCAGCTTGGCTGCCAGTCCGGGGTTCTTGTCCTCGATCTTCTCCATGAGCTTCTGGAGGTAAAAACTTTGCCGTTTGCCCAGGTCGCGCTTGACGTCCTTCAACGGCTTGCCCGTTGAGGTCGCCTCAAAGAAGGCCGCCTTCTCCGCCAGCGCACTGATCCAGGCATCCTGCTCCTTGCTCTGGAAAATCAGTGAATCGATAATCTTGAGCAGGTGGTCGTCAATGGTGTAGGGCTTTTTCATCAGCATATAACCTGCCGGAATTATTCGAGGCAGGCAATGTCTGCCGGTGGTTAAATGGTTTTTTCACACGCGCACACACCAGGCGGAGAAAATAGCCTGCAACGAAAACGGGAACCGGTTTAGCGCAGGGACTACTATGATTGTATCGGGCGCAGTTGCCCCCTCCTGCGCCGCCACTAACAACATCTTATCAGTTATGAATACCAAATCCCTCCGTACTCTCGCTTTGCTGCCCGCGCTGGCAGTGATGCTTGCCCTCCCCGCTCGCTCTATGGCCAATGAAGCCACCGCCAAGGTTGAGTCCAACTACGCTGAAGTCAAAGGCGACGCCGCCAAAGCCGGCCTCAAGGAGCTCGACGCCGAGATCGATCATGTGGATGCACTGATCGACAACGCCCCCACGCCCGAGGACAAGAGTGCCGCCAAGGCCCGGCTTGCCGTGCTCAAAGAACGTCGCAGCGAGCTGCGCAAAACTTATGTATCGGCCCGCTACGACGAGCTCAAGGCCGACGTCCGCGCCGAAGGCAATCGAGTGAGCGCCTGGACCAAACACACCTTTACCCGCGACCCGGCGGAAAAGGCCGCGGACGATGCAAGGGACGTGGTGAAAGACGCCAAGCGCGACGCGAACAAAGCCAGCGACAACGCTTATGCTCACGCCCAATCCGTGAACGCGACCCTTGATATCGCCGCGTACAAGCTCCGCCCCACCGACACCAACAAGGACGAAGCCAAAGCAGCACTGAAAGCTTTGGATCACCAGATTGATCAGCTCGATGATCGCGCCGATAAAATGCCCAAGGGTCCCGAGCGTGATGTCATCAAGGGCCGGATCAAAGCCCTCGAGGATCGAAAGGATGAACTCAAGCACCAGTTCAATAAGGCGCGCTTCGACGCGCTCGTAGACGACGTGCAGAGCGAGTGGAACGAATTCCGCCATTAATCGCTGAATTGCGCGAGAACTTCAGCCGGACGTCTGCCGCGGGCGTCCGGCTTTTCAACTCCATCTTCATCCCAACCCTTCTTCACCATGTTGCGCTGGTCACTTATTTTTCTGATTTTCGGGCTGATTGCAGCCTTGCTGGGCTTCACCACCATCGCCGGCACCGCCATCGGTATCGCCAAGGTCCTTTTCTTTATTTTTGCCGCCCTATTCGTCATCACCTTGCTGATGGGAATATTCCTGGCGAATAAGATAACCAAATAGAGATCTTCGGTAGGTCGTACCCGCGCCGCTTGCGGAGCCATTGTCGGTTCCGCTTTTTGCGCCAATGACGTGTTTCACCTTCAATAGCCGCCCGCTTCAGAAACTGCGGTCCGGCTCAATCTGGTCGGGCGTCCGTCCCTTAAGAGGCGAAAGCAATCTCGCCCTACAGTCGCTCAAAAGTCACGCTGCACACCATGTCCGACTCTCTCTGGATTCTCGGGGTGCGCGTGGCCGGCGGATTTCATTTTGTCACTCTCGGGGCCGCGTGTTTCACGCCCATCCCGCCCGATTGGGATGAAAATCTGGCGTCACTGCCACCCATCCACCGCCGCTTTGTGGTCGCGCAAAATATTTCCATCGGCGCCACGATCGCAATCCTCGGCCTGATTTCTCTCTGCCTGCCAGGCGAGCTAATCAGCGGTTCACCCCTGGCTCGCGCCCTGTGTGGTGCAACCGCCCTATTCTGGGGTGGAAGAGCCGCCGTGCTGTCTTGGCTGGGAGTGCGCCCGGTCCTGACCACCACCTGGCTTCGCGTTGGCTTTTTTCTGCTGTTCA
>JANYDX010000232.1 GCA_025363395.1 Verrucomicrobiota bacterium | reverse complement strand
ATCGTGACGAGCGGGTGGTAGCCCAGGTCGCGGCGGGCGGCGGAGATGTCGAACCAGTGATCGGTCGCCATTTCCTTGGCGACGAATCGCGTCATCGGCGGCTCGCCTTTTAGCGGCAGGATGCGCCAGAGCACTTCCAGGCAACCACCGGCAAAGCCGGCCGCGTTGAGCGATACGCGCTGCGTAATTTCAGGCACGCCCACTCCGCGCAGCAGTTCGTTGATCCATTCCCAAAGAACGACCGGTTCCCCATTGGTGATGAAGAAGGCCCTGCCGCCAACAGCGGTGGGCCCTGAGCAAGAGTAACCTAATAGGTTACTCTTGCTCAGGGCCTGTTCGGCCAGGAGGTGGGCGTCAACGACGTTGGTGAGGTGAGTGAGATCAACCTTGTTCCGGCCGGTGCCGATGATTTTGAGGCGACCTTGTCGGGCCAGCTTAAGGATGCGTGGGATAAGGTTTTTGTCTCCCGGGCCCCAGACAAGATGCGGGCGCAGCGAGACGGTGGCCAACTCACTCGAGTGGGCGGCACGCACGAGCCGCTCAGCTTCGGCCTTGCTCGTGGGGTAGGCGCTGGGCGCGTGAGTGCAAAGCGGAGCGGACTCGTCAACTCCCGCCAAGTCGCCACCGCTGTAAACAACGCTGGGGGAGCTGGTGTGGATCAACCGCGGTACGCCCGTGGCGCGACAGGCGGCGATGACATTGGCGGTGCCACCGACGTTGACCCGAAAAAAATCCGCAGGCGGGCCCCAGACGCCGACTCGCCCCGCGACATGGAAGACCGTGCCGGCGCGTTCACAACCTTGACGGAGTGCAGTCGCATCATGCAGCTCGCCCGGAATGATTTTGGCACCGAGCTTTTCCAGTGCGGGCAGCGGGCGACGCGCCAGGACGCGTACCGGGCGTCCCTCGTTCAATAAGCGTTCGGCGAGTTTGCCGCCGATGAAGCCACTGGCACCGGTGATGAAGACGGGGTCATTCACGGGGAGGAGTCCGGCTCATAGGCGGTCGCGGTCGCGGCCCATTGGGCAAGGGTGAGCCGGTGAATCTTGGCGTTGTGGCGCACGTCCACGGGAAAAGACGGATGAAAGAAAAACTTCGTGATGCCGGCCGTGTGCGGATGTTGGAGAGCGAGCTGGCGCAAGCCGCGGGCGATGACGGGCTTTTCCCTGGGATCGAGCATTTCCCAGATTTGGACCACAAGCGCGGGGGTCTGCGACCCACGTGGCCCGAGTCCGATGAGGGCGCAGCGTACGACGCAGTCGTTCCGGCGGAAAACCTGTTCGCAGGGTTCAGTGAAGACGGGGCCGGAGGGCGTTTCCAATCGTTCGGCTTTGCGGCCGACAAACCAAAGCCGGCCGGCCGTATCCAAATAGCCGCAATCCCCCATGCGATGCCAGACCGCGCCGTTGGGTGGAGCGGAAAGTTCAGACCCCAAACGCCCAGTGCCCAAAGGTTCCTTCGTTTCTTGCGCTTCATTCGTTGTTTGAGATTTGAAATTTGGCGTTTGGATTTTGGCTAACGCAGTGGCCTCGGGCAGGGCGTCGTATGCCTTCGTGACCACCGGGCCGCACACGATGATTTCCCCCACTTCGCCGGCGGGCAGCGCTCGTGCATCAGAGATATTTGCGATCCGCGCATCGGTGAGGCCGATGATGCGCACTTCGATGCCGTTGAGTGGCCGGCCGACACAGGCACCAGCCGTGGAATTCGCGTGAATTTCGCTGGAGGAAATGCTGCAAATAGGCAGGGCCTCGGTGGCGCCATACGGACTGTGCATGGCGCCGTGGGGAAGAAATATTCGCGATTTGTCCCAGAGCATGGCTGGCACGGGCGCGCCGGCGCAGAGGATTCGGCGCACGCCTGGCAGTTTGAGCTGATGCGTTATGCAGTGCAGGGCGATTTTGTCCCAGAGCGTGGGCGAACCAAAGGAATTGGTGACCCCTTCCTGCAAGATGGCCTGAACGATCTTTGCTGGATCAACCGCTGCCGGGCGCGACGGGTCGATCTCGGGCACGATGGTGGTCATGCCGAGAGCTGGATTGAAGAGCGCAAAGATCGGCAGCATCGGCAGGTCCACCTCGCCAGGCTGGATATCATAGGTGTCGCGGATGAGCTGCACTTGGGCTTCGAACATGCCGTGTTCGTAGCACACGCCCTTCGGCGCGCCGGTCGAGCCGGAGGTGAAGAGAATGGCGGCGAGGTCGCCGGCTGAGGAATTTACGATTTCGGATTTATGCTTTATGATTTCCGCACCAAGCCGCGCGGTGGCGGAGCCCCTGACCCAGATGCGGACGTCGACAGTTTTGAACGTTGAGCGGAAAACGCAGCTCAGGATTTGCGCCAGTGGAATGCCGAGAAGTATGCGTGGCTTCGACCGGGCGACGCAGGCGAGAAAATTTTTCCGCCCCATTCCCGGGTCGATGATGACCGGTACCGCTCCAAGCTTAAACAGGGCAAAGGCGGCGGCGATGAGCGGCAGTCCTTGGCGCACCATCACCAGCACGCGATCTTCGCGGCGGACACCTCGCGTGGAGAGTTTCGCCACCCAGGCGTCGACCTCCGCATCCAATTCGGCGAATGAAAGCGTGAGGTAGTTGATGGCGCCGCTGCGCAGCCGGCCGCGGGGTATTTTCAGTGCGGCCATTTCCGGCTGGCGCGCGGCCATCAGCGGCAGATGACGGGCGATGTTGGCGGACTCAGCCACAGCGGGAAATCAGGACCGCCGAGAAACAGGAGCTGTCATCCTGAACGCAGCGAAGGATCAACCGAAGTGAACCCAATATGGTCGGCGAATGCATGGATTCTTCGCTGCGCTCAGAATGACAGAAAGGGAGCCCGAAGTTTTTTTCCACGTCCTAGCTCTTCCACGCGGGCTCGGCCTTGAGCAGTTGGGCCTGCCAGGGCAGCAGCACGGTCTCGATGCTGGACGGATCGCGGGCGATCAGCACGAGCTGCGAGCGGGTGGCGATGAGCGTGGGATCAATGTTCAGGGCCAGGGCCAGGCGGTCGCGATCAGCCTTGAGGCGGTCCTGCCGAGCCAGTTCATCCGGACTCATTGGAGCGAATTCACGGCGGCGCTCGCGGCGCGGAAGCGTGTGCGGGTCGGTGGCAAACCCTTTGCGCACGGCTTCGGCGAGACTGGGGAAAAGGCGGTCGTGGCGGCGGCCGAGATTGAGGTAGAGCACTTCCTCGATGGGCCGCTCCTCGTCGGCGGCCCGGGCGATGCGTCCGAGCATTTCGTTGCCAACGACTTTGAAAGGTGGGGTGTTGATCTTTTCCGCCCAGCTTTCGCGCCACTGCCAGATGGCGTGCAAGACCGGGAGGCCGCGCCCGCGCAATCTTTCCGAGCCGGTGATGCGCCAGGCGTTTTCATCGGGGGCGGAAAAACCATCGCGGCCGACTTCGATTTGCCAGCGGCATTTCTGTTCAAACCACTCGAGCCGGCCCAGCTTGATGAGTTCATCGCGGAGCCGGTCGCGCAAGGCGAGCAGGTGAAAGACGTCCATCGCCGCGTAGTCGAGCATGTCCTGATCTAGCGGACGCTGGGACCAGTTGGCCTTCTGGTGATCCTTGTCGAGTTCGACGCCGAAGTTTTGCTGCAGCAGGGCGGCGAGGCCGAAGCGGGGAATGTTCAGCAGCTGGGCGGCGAACATGGTATCGAACAAGCTCAATGGCTGGAACCGGCAAAATTCCCAGAGCAGGCGCAGGTCGTAATCGCTCCCGTGCATGATCAGGGGTTTGGCGGCGAGACGCGGCCAGAGCCGGTCGAGGGCCATGTCAGCGAGCAGGTCGACGAGGTAGATTTCACCGGCAGCTTGAATCTGCAGAAGGCAGACGCGCGTGCGATAGCGGAAAAGGTTGTCGGCCTCGGTATCGAGGGCGATCTCGGTGCAGCGGTCGAGGGCGGCGAATAGCGGGGTCAACTGCTCAGGCCGGTCGATGAATTGGTAGTGCAGGGTCGTGTTCAAGCGGGTAGAGGGGTTTGTTTCTCCCATGCCGGAGGGGCGGCGTCAATCAGCAGTGGCAAGCGAGCGGCGGGGTGGCTGGGTCATTTGTCGATTGCCGGGAGACCGAAGGGGGCAGCTCGGGATGCTGCGGGAGCGCGCGCGGGTTGTTCGGCGGGCCGGGGCGGGCCTTGTTCAATACCAGAGAAGTCTTGAGGAAGGATCATAAATCAGGTCCGCCTACGGACCGTTGGGAACTCCTAGGAAAGCCAAACCAAGCGCTTCGGCAAGTCGGGAGTGTTTCAGGCTTTTTATTTGGTGCCATTTGGTGTTTTTCGTGAAGATTCCTTCCCTATGAAAGTCGTCGTACTTTGCTCGGGTGGCATGGATTCCGTGACTGCGCTCCATTGGGCGCGGGCCCACCATGCGGTCACGGCCGTGCTGAGTTTTGATTACGGAGCGAAACATAACCACCGGGAGATACCGTTTGCCGTCGAACATGCGCGGAAAATCGGGGCGCCGCAGCAGACCATTTCGCTGGATTTCATCGGGAGATTGTTCGCGTCGGACCTGCTCAAATCGGGGGATGCTATTCCCGAAGGGCATTACGCGGACGAAAACATGAAGCGCACGGTGGTGCCATTTCGCAACGGGATCATGCTGGCGGCGGCATGCGGATTTGCGGAGAGCGCCGGGGCGGAGGGGCTGGTCATCGCCGCCCATGGCGGGGACCACGTGATTTATCCCGATTGCCGCGAGGACTTCATGCGCGCGATGGGCGACGCGATGAGACTCGGCACCTACGCAGGCGTGCAATTGCTCCGTCCGTTCATCAAGCTCAACAAAGGTGAAATTGCCGCGGAGGGCTTGCGCCTGGGCGTGGATTACGCGCGAACGTGGTCGTGTTACAAGGGCGGAGTCATTCATTGCGGCGTGTGCGGCACGTGCGTGGAGCGGCGGGAGGCTTTTCAACTGGCGGGACTGGCGGATCCGACGGTGTACGAGAGCACTCCTCCCCTGCCGGCGGGACCGAAACAAGGAGGAGAGAACGATGAGGAGAACGAAGAACGACAGAAGCATTGAGCCTCGTTCTCTTTCTCGTAATCTTTTCCCATTCTCTCGCGTGTATGCTGATCTCCGAAATATTTTATTCGCTGCAGGGCGAAGGTGAACTGACGGGAGTGCCGTCCGTTTTTGTGCGCACCAGCGGTTGCAATCTGCGCTGCAATTGGTGCGACACGCCCTACGCCTCGTGGGCGCCGGAAGGCAGACCAATGACTCCGGACGAAATCGTCGCGGCGGTGGTAGTCCATCCTGCAAGGCACGTGGTGCTGACTGGGGGCGAACCGATGATTGCGCCCGGCATCCATGAGCTGGCCTTCCAATTGCAGGAGCGGGGCTATCACATCACGATTGAGACGGCGGCCACCGTGCCGCCGCGCGGTATTGCCTGCGACTTGGCTTCGCTCAGTCCGAAGCTGGCTCATTCCGTGCCGGATGCGCGACTGGACGACACCTGGCGGAAAAAGCACGAGGAGTTGCGCTGGCAACCGGAGGTGGTGGCGAAATGGATCGCGGCCGGCGACTACCAGTTGAAATTTGTGGTGGGCCGTGAAAGCGACATCGACGAAATGGAGGTCATGCTCCGGGAAACGGCCTGCGCCGTGCCGCACGTCAAGGTGCTGCTCATGCCAGAGGGGACCACGGTGGAGGCGTTGCGCTCGCGCGCGGGCTGGTTGAGCGAGCTCTGCAAGGTGCGAGGCTACCGCTACGCTCCACGGCTGCACATCGAGCTTTATGGCAACAAGCGCGGGACGTGATGATTAAACGGTCCAGGCCGCTGCCTCGCAAGCTTTCCGAAGAGCTCGCGGATCTCCACGCGCGAGCGGGGGACCGCGCGGTGCCGTTGCGGGAAGTGATTTTTGTTCTCCGCAACAGAGCTTATCTGTTGCTGATTGTGCTGCTGGCATTGCCTTTCATCCAGCCGGTGCCGCTCCCGGGATTGTCCACACCGCTTGGGCTGGCGATCGTGTTGATTGCACTGCGTTTGTCACTGGGCCAGAAGCCTTGGCTGCCGATGAAGATACAGCGGGCGAGATTACCGGCGGGATTTTTCGGCAGAGTCCTCTCTTTCACCGCGAGGTTGCTGCGATATCTCGAATCTGTGCTGCGGCCGCGCTGGGCACCTTTGACGGAGACGGCGTTGCTCAATCAGCTGCATGCGATTGTGCTTCTGGTTTCGGCGCTGATCCTGTTGCTCCCGTTGCCGATCCCCTTTTCCAACCTGCTGCCGGCCTGGGCGATTTTCCTGCTGGCCTGCGGATTGCTGGAGCGCGACGGACTTTTTATCTTGCTCGGCTATGTCGCTTTCGCCGTCGGGACCGCGTACTTTTTCTTCCTGGGCAGTATCGCCAACGAGGCGGTGCTGCAGGTTTGGGGCTGGCTGCAGAGCAAAGGATGAGCCCTCCTACCGTTTCAGTTTTGCCTTCAGCTTTTTCACGTCTGCGCTGATCGCACCGCAACCTTCGCTGCCGCAGCTGGAATTTTTTCGCTTCTGGAAGGTGGCGCGCAGAAGCAAAGCGAGAGCGGTCACCACGATGACGAGAGCGATGATGGTCTGGAGGGACGAAGACATCTCAATAACCCAGCGCGCGGCCGGTTTGATAGATGACGAAACATACGAGCCATGCGGTGCCGGTCATGTAGCCGATCTGGAACAGCGGCCATTTCCAGCCGTTGGTCTCGCGTTTCACTACGGCGACGGTGCTCATGCATTGCATGGCGAAAACATAATACACCATGAGCGTGAAGCAAACGAGCGTGGTGAATACCGGCGCGCCGCCAGGCCAGGTGGCTTTTTGCAGGGCGACGCGCAGCGTAGTGGTGTCGTCGTTGGCGCTTTCCGCGCCGAAGATGACGCCCATCGAACTGACAAACACCTCGCGGGCGGCAAACGAAGTGATGAGACCGATGCCAATGCGCCAGTCAAAGCCGAGGGGCTTGATGACAGGTTCGATGGCGTGACCGGCGCGGCCGGCAAAACTGTACGCGATCTGTTCCGTTGCCGCGGCGGTCGCGTCGGGGTGTTTTGGGTAGGTGGTGAGAAACCAAAGCACGATGCTGATGCCGAGGATCACGGTGCCGGCCTTGCGCAGGAAGAGACCAGCGCGTTCGAACATGTGCAGCGCGACGTCCTTGATCCCGGGCAACCGGTAAGGCGGCAGTTCCATGATCATCATGGGCGGACGGCCCTTGAGCAGGGTGCGCTTAAAGAGCCACGCGAAGCCAAAGGCGCCCGCCGTGCCCAGTGCGTACATGAGGAGCATGATTCCGACCTTCGTGAGTACCGGCATGGTGGTGCCGGGCAGCAGCGCGGCGATCATCAGCAGGTAGACGGGCAGCCGCGCGGAACAGCTCATCAGCGGCGCGACGAGGATCGTGACGAGGCGATCTTTCGGATCTTCGATCGTGCGGGTCGCCATGATTCCGGGAATCGCACACGCGTAGGAACTGAGCAGCGGGATGAAAGATTTTCCATTCAGGCCGACGCGGCTCATCAGCCGGTCCATGATAAACGCCGCGCGCGCCATGTAGCCGGTGTTCTCCAGCAGTCCGATAAAGAAATAGAGAATGAGGATTTGCGGCAGAAATGTGATGATCGTTCCCACCCCGCCGATTATGCCGTCGGTGAGGAGACTGCGCAGGTCGCCTTCGGGCATGGTGGCTTTCAGCCAGTTGGCCAGCGACGCTGTTTGGTCGCCGATCCATTCCATCGGACCTTGGGCGAAGGTGAAGATACTGAGGAAAAAAAGCGTCATCACGCCGCCAAAAACCACCCAGCCCCACAAAGGATGGACCACGATGGCATCGATTTTATCCGAGGTTGTCGGCCCGGTGGCACCGGTTTGTTGTACGATATCGACGCACAGTTTGGTGATGGCCGCATAGCGGCTGCCGACGAGCGTGCCGGCCCAGTCGGTCCCCTCGCCTTCCCAGTGCTTTTGCCAGGTCGCAAGAATATCCGTGGTGCGGGCACTCAGCGGCGTCGAACCGGCGACGCGCACCGTGTCAAAATCAGTCAGCAGCAGCAGTGCCTCGGCGCGGGCCACGAGCGGGGAACGGCCATCGTTGTCGGTGAGCGAGGCTTGCAATTCGGCGACCGCGGGCGCGACGGCGACGGGGATATCCCAACTATGGCGGGCCAGCGGTAGATCAGATCGGCTCATCGCAAGTTTCAACTCGACGAGGCCCTTCCCGTTAACCGCTTCGCAAGCGATCACCGGAATGCCAAGCGCCTGCTCAAGACGATCGACCCGCAGTTGCAGACCGGAGCTTTCGGCCAGATCCATCATGTTCACGACCAGGATCACAGGCCGGCCGAGATCGAGGATTTGGTGAACGAGATATAGATTCCGTTCGAGATTCGTTGCATCGACGATACAGAGAATCCGGTCGGGTTGCGGTGTGTCGGAGCGACGGCCGAGGAGCACGTCGCGAGTGACCGCTTCGTCCGGAGAGCGGGCGGCGAGCGAGTAGGCGCCGGGCAGGTCGATGATTTTGATCGGCTTGCCGTGTTGCGAATACGTTTCGCCGATTTTCTTTTCGACGGTGACGCCGGGATAGTTGCCGACCTTCTGCTTAAGGCCGGTGAGGGCGTTGAAGAGCGTGCTCTTGCCGCAGTTCGGATTTCCCACCAGCGCGTAAACCGGTGTGCGGTCGGCATGCGCCGGACGTTTTTTGCCCGACCCGGTAATATGGGATGGTAGTTGCGACACGGCTCAGGCCTCGATCGTAATTTGCTCCGCTTCTTCACGGCGCAGCGTGAGGTGGTAGCCCCGCAGTTTGAATTCCAAGGGATCACCCAGGGGCGCGGCGCGGATGAAAGTGATCGGGGTGCCGGGCAGCAGACCCATTTCGCGGAGGCGGACGAAGGTGGTGCCGGTTTTCGGAAAGTCCTTCACGCGAGCGGTGACGCCAAGCGCGAGGGCAGAAAGTTTGAGGGAGGCGGACATGACGCGGGCCTTAGCGCGTGCGGTCCGTGGCATTCAGCTTAGGTGAAGCTGGGGCGGGAAACGGAGCCCGGCTGCGGTCGTGCGCCGGCCCGATCGGCAGCAGCTCGATCATGATATTCATCGCCGCCGCGTGACTCAGCGCGATGCGGGTGCCGTTGATCTGGCAAAGACTGGTGGTGCTACCGGAAACTTTGGTGACCAGTGCGGCCTCACCGAAACCCATCTCCCGCAAGCGCTGGCAAAAATCCTCATCGCCCCTCAACTCGCAGACCCGTCCCGTCGCGCCGGCGGCCAGCTGACAGAGGGGGGAAAGTTTTTTAAGCGGGGTGGTCATTTGCGGCTGAGACTGAGTATCAGAACAGAATCATAAAAAAGCCCCGGGTCAACCTGCGGGAGGCTGGCTCGAGGCTTAGGGGTTAGTGGCGGCGGCGTTTTACAGCAAGTTGGACACCTGAATAACGCACGAGGCTTTGCAGATGCTCATATTGCTGGGGATCCATGTCCTTGGCTTCCTTGAGCTCCTGTTCAGCGCGCTTCATGGCGGCCTCGACCGCGTTTTCGTCGATCTTTTCCTCGGTGATGGCATTTTCAGCCAGCACGCGAACCGTGTCGCCGTCGATTTGGGCGAAGCCGCCGCCGATGGCGAGCCACAGGGTCGTCGTGCCTTTGGTCACCCGCAGTTCACCGGAGTCGATCTGGGTGAGCAGTGGGATATGGCCGGGGAGAACGCCGATCTCGCCCTCGACCGTCGGAATCACGACGGAGTCGATGGTGTCGGAATACACCTTCGCCTCGGGCGTGACGATTTCGAGCGTGAGAGGCATGGTGATCAGGCCTTCTTGGAAGCGGCGATCACCTCGTCGATGCCGCCCTTCATGT
Organism: Verrucomicrobiota bacterium; assembly: GCA_025363395.1. Taxonomy (GTDB): domain Bacteria; phylum Verrucomicrobiota; class Verrucomicrobiia; order Opitutales; family Opitutaceae; genus Lacunisphaera. The sequence continues at coordinate 32,012 of JANYDX010000232.1, read as the reverse complement.
AGAAGTCGGTTTCGGTGACGTTATCGAGCTCGCCATCGAGGATCATCTTGAAGCCGCGGACGGTCTCCTTAACGGGGACGTATTTGCCGGGGGAACCGGTGAACACTTCGGCAACCGCGAACGGTTGGGAAAGGAAGCGCTGGAGTTTGCGGGCGCGGTAGACGGTGAGCTTGTCCTCGGGGGAAAGTTCATCGAGGCCGAGAATCGCGATAATGTCCTGCAGATCCTTGTAACGTTGGAGAACGCGCTGAACTTCGCGGGCGACCTTGTAGTGTTCCTCGCCAACGATGTCGGCCTGGAGCGCTTTCGACACGGAGGCGAGCGGATCGACGGCCGGATAAATGCCGAGCTCGGCGATGGAGCGTTCCAACACGATGGTGGAGTCCAAGTGCGCGAAGGTGTTCGCCGGGGCGGGATCGGTCAAATCGTCGGCGGGGACGTACACCGCCTGCACGGAGGTGATCGAGCCCTTCTTGGTCGAGGTGATGCGTTCCTGGAGAATGCCCATTTCGTTGGAGAGCGTCGGTTGATAACCGACAGCGGAAGGCGAACGGCCGAGGAGCGCGGACACTTCGGAGCCGGCTTGGGAGAAGCGGAAAATATTGTCGATGAAGAGCAGCACGTCCTGGTTTTTCTCGTCGCGGAAATACTCGGTCATCGCGAGGGCCGAGAGCGCGACGCGCATGCGGGCACCGGGCGGTTCGTTCATCTGGCCGTACACGAGCGCAACCTTGGACTTGCCGAGATCCTTCTGGTTGATGACGCCGGCCTCGGACATTTCGTGGTAAAGATCGTTACCTTCACGGGAACGTTCACCGACGCCCGCGAACACCGAGTAGCCGCCGTGCGCTTTCGCGATGTTGTTAATGAGCTCGAGAATGACGACGGTCTTGCCGACGCCGGCGCCACCGAAGGCACCGGCTTTACCGCCCTTGATGAAAGGACAGATGAGATCGATGACCTTGATGCCGGTCTCGAGGATTTGCGCCTTGGTGTCCTGATCAACGAGGGTGGGAGCGGCGCGGTGAATGGGATAGCGCTTCGTATGGACAACCGGGCCCTTGCCGTCGACGGGCTGGCCGGTGACGTCGAAGATGCGGCCGAGAATGCCATCGCCCACGGGCACCGAAATCGGCGCACCGGTGTCGATGACCGGCGCACCGCGCACGAGGCCTTCAGAGGAGGACATCGCGATGGTGCGCACGAGGCCGTCGCCGAGGTGTTGCTGAACCTCGAGGGTCAGCTTCTCCTGTTTGCCGGAGACGGTGAAGTCGACGGTGAGCGCCTGATAGATGGCCGGGACGGCGTTCAACGCGAACTGCACGTCGACGACGGCGCCGATGACTTGGACGATTTTGCCTGTGTTGCTCATGACGAAAAGGAGAGCGGGGGGGGTTGGATGATTAAAATTTTATTGGGACGAATACGACGCGGCTGAGATCTCCAGGATTTCCTGGGTGATGCCGGCCTGGCGGGCCTTGTTGTATTCGAGGGAGAGTTCGCCGATCAGCTTCGTGGCATTGTCCTTCGCGGTCTTCATCGCGACCATGCGGGCGCTGTGCTCGGAAGCCTTGGCGTTGAGAATCAACTGATAGGCGCAACGGTTCACATAGAAAGGCAGCAGGGCGTCGAGCACGGTAGCGGCGTCGGGTTCGAAAAGCATGTCGCGATCATCCACCTGGTGGCTGCCGCCAGATTCGGCGCGGAGATGCGTGACGAAGTCCTTCACACTCGTGAGCGGAAGGAGCGGACGGACGGTGGGCTCCTGCACGAGCGTGTTTTTGTAGTGAGAGTAGATGACCTCGATGGTGTCGATGGTCCCCTCGATGTACAATTTCACCATGAACTCGATGACCGTCTTCACTTCGCCAAACGGGACGCGGTCGGTCACACTGAAATCAGCGACGACATCACGGCGGGTACGGGCGAGAAATTGCGCGCCCTTGCGGCCGATGGCGACGTATTTGGCCGGTGACTTGATTTCCGTCACGAGCTTGAAAAGATTTCCATTGAGCGGGCCGCACAGCCCCTTGTCCGAGGTGACGAGCAGGATGCCGCGCGTCTTCACCTCGCGCTTCACCAGAAACGGGTGCTCGGTATCCATCACGCGGCCGGCGAGAGCGGCGAGCATGTCGGCCATAAGCTGGGCGTAGGCACGGCCGGCGAGGGCAGCCTGCTGCGCCTTCTTCATTTTTGACGCAGCAACCAACTCCATCGCCTTGGTGATCTGGCGGGTGTTCTTGACCGACTTGATGCGCCGGCGGATGTCGCGAAGTGAAGCCATGAGTTAGGAAAAAAGGCTGAAGGACTGAAGAGCTGAAACGGGGACGTGGTTTATTTGAGGAGCGTGACGAAGATAGCGATGACTTCGTCAGCCTTTCAGCCCTTCGCTGCAAAGGTTGCTTTCCACTCGTCGGCGGCGGCCTTCAGGTCCGCTTCGATTTCCGGTGAGAGGGCGGCCTTGGTGCGGATGGTCGTGAGCAAGGCATCCTTGCGCGTGATGAGAAAGTCGCGAAGCGAGTTCGACGCGTTGACGACACTCTTTACTTCAACGGAATCGAAGTAGCCCTTCTGCAGTGTCCACAAAATCGAGGCCTGAACTTCGATCGAGAGGGGATTGAGCTGCGGCTGTTTGAAAAGTTCGACGATGCGGGCGCCGCGATCGAGCGTGGCCTTGGTCTTGGCGTCGAGGTCGGAACCGAACTGCGCGAAAGCGGCGAGTTCGCGGAACTGGGCGAGTTCGCCCTTGAGTTTGCCGCCGACCTGCTTGGTGACCTTGATCTGCGCGGACGAACCGACGCGCGAGACGGAAAGACCGACGGACACAGCGGGACGGATACCTTGATTGAAGAGATCGGTCTCGAGGAAAATCTGGCCGTCTGTAATCGAGATAACATTGGTTGGAATGTAAGCCGAAACGTCGCCAGCCTGAGTCTCAATGACCGGGAGCGCGGTGAGCGAACCCTTGCCGTCGAGGCGCGCGGCGCGCTCGAGCAGGCGGGAGTGCAGATAAAACACGTCGCCCGGATAAGCTTCGCGGCCGGAAGGACGTTTCAGGATGAGTGAAATCTGGCGGTAAGCGACGGCGTGCTTCGAGAGATCGTCGTACACGATCAGGGCATCCTGGCCATTTTCCATGAACCATTCGCCGATGGCGGCGCCGGAGAACGGGGCGATGTATTGATTGGCCGGATTGTCACCAGCAGTTGCAGCCACGATGATCGTGTATTGCAGGGCATCGGCGGCCTCGAGGGCGGCGATGGTGCGGACAACGTTCGATTGTTTCTGTCCGACGGCGACGTAGATCGAATAAACGGGGCGGAAATTCTTATCGCCGGACGCGAGACCGACTTTATTGATGCGCGCTTGGTTGATGATCGTGTCGAGACAGATGGTGGTCTTGCCCGTGCCGCGATCACCGATGATGAGTTCGCGCTGGCCGCGGCCGATCGGGATCATGGAGTCGATGGCCATAATGCCCGTGAAGAGCGGCTGATTGACTGATTTGCGGGACATGACGCCCGGGGCGATTTTCTCGACGGGATAAAATTCCGTGGAAGCGATGGGGCCTTTGCCATCAATGGGGCGGCCGAGGGCGTCAACGACGCGGCCGAGCAGGGCACGGCCGACGGGAACGGAGAGGAGCTTGCCAGTGGTGGTGACCTCGTCGCCTTCCTTGAGCTGGGAAACGTCACCGAGAACGACGCAGCCGACCTCGTCCTGTTCGAGATTGAGCGCGATGCCGATGGTGCCACCGGGGAATTGCACCATCTCGTTGTACATGACGTCGGAGAGGCCGTCCACTTTGGCGACGCCGTCGGCGACCGTGCGGATGTGGCCGGTGTTCTTCTTGACCGCCTTGGTGGAAAGCTTGGCGATCTGTTGTTCGATTTGTTCGATGACGTTGCTCATGGCGTGGGGCGCAGGTTAAAAGTGAGTGCGAAATTAAGCGGAGAGGGAGGCGAGCTGGCTGGCGGCGGAGGACTCGTAGATATCATCGCCGACGCGGACACGAATGCCGGCGAGCAGGGAGGAATCGGGTGCGGCGGTGGCGGTGACGGGCCGGGAATATTTCAGGGTCATCGCCTTTTCGATCTGGGCGAGCATGCCGGCGCCAAGCGGCCCGGCGTGGGTGACGACGGCCTGGGAGCGGGCCAGTTCGGTCGTGATCAGGCGTTGATAAAGTTGCAGCAGCGCGAGTGGCCGGCGCGGCGAATGTTTGTTCACCCAGCCGAGCACACCGGAAATCTGCTCGGCGGAAACCTGGCCATCGGCGAGGCTCAGCTTGAAAAGCTGGCGGGCAAGGAGCTTGGTTTTTTTATCGGCGGCCATGAAGGTGAAGGACTGAAAAGATGAAAGGTAAGAAATCGGTTGGGTGGAAACGCTCCGTCAGGTTTTCAGTTTTGGGGGGTCAGAGAAATGAAAGTTCCTTGGCGGCGGCTTCATTATAAGCGGCGCGGTCGGCGTCAGTGAGCTTCTTGGCGAGGACCTGCTCGGTGGTCTTGACGACGAGGCGGGCGATTTCGGTCCGGGCCTGATCGAGCATTTTTTTATGCTCGAGTTCGATGGCCTGCTGGGCCTTGGCCAGAATGTCGGCGGCGCGCGTCACGGCTTCGGCCTGCTGTTTCTCGGCAAATTCCTTGGCGGACTTGCGGGCTTCGTCGATGGATTTTTGGGCTTCGAGCTGGGCGTTGCGCACGATCTGGGCGCTCTCCTGCGCGGCGGCGGCGAGGCGGGCCTGCGTTTCCTCGGCGTTCTTGAGGCCGGAGGCGATCTTGGCATTGCGCTCATCCATCGTGGTGAGCGTGGGCTTGACGCCAAATTTGTAGAGGACCGCAAACAGGAGCAGGAAGCTGATGACCTGAAAGAGAACAAACTTCGGTTCTACGCCGAAGTGCTCGAAGGTCTGCTTGAGACCTTCGATCGGACCAGACTGTGCCCCATGAGTGGTGGCTTCGGCGGTGGCGAGCAGGATTGGCAGCATGGCGGAAAGGGACAGGCGGCACGGAACCGAAGCTCCGCGACACCTGAGAAGAAGGTTTACTTGGTAGCGAGGAACAGCGCGAGAATACCGAGACCTTCGGCGAGTGCCATACCGATGATGGCCTGCACAAGGATCTTGCCGGATGCGCCAGGATTGCGACCGACGGCTTCAGCGGCTTTCTGTCCGATGAGACCGACACCGATGGCGGCGCCGAGGAGACCGAAAGCGCTGGTGAGGTTGCCGTAGATTTCAGCGAGGATAACGTTCATGATTTGTGGATGGATTGTGGTTGCGGTTGCCGCCGTGCGCACGCGAAGCACGCTCCCGGCGATAAATTATCAGTGAGGAGTTTCGGCGGAGTGGGCGTCACCGGCAGCGTGATCGTGTTAATGATCATCGCCGTGGTTGCAGATCAGGCCTATGTAGACCGAGGTCAGGAGCGTGAAGACGAGGGCTTGGATCAAACCAACGAGAAGCTCCATAAAGTAGAAGACGAAAAAGAAGCTGGTACCATGGAGGAGGTTTTCGCCGCCAAAGACGTTGCCGAAAAGACGAACCGATAGGGTGAAAGGGCGGATACCGATTGAAAATACTTCAATCAAACCGACGGTAAAAAAGACCAAGGCCAGAATTGGATAGAGCCAGGCAGGGGTTTCCTTCTTGTCGGCTTTATTACCAAAGAGGTCTTTGATTAGGAGCTTGGGCCCCGCGTATTTCAGAACGATGATCAACCAGCCGCCGAAGGAGACGAGTGCCAAGGCAATCGTCCCATTGAAGTCGGCATTAAAGGGGCGAATTAATGGGCGGGTGATCTCGAAATGACCGTCAATCGTATGACCCCAGCCCACGGTACCGACGCCGGGAATCAGTCCCATCCAGTTGTGCGCCAGAATAAAAATGAAGAACGTGGCCAGGAGCGGAAAGGCCGCGGGGAAAGCTTTTTTGCCAACAATCGGTTCAAACAGTTCGCGCAACGCTTCCAGAATCGACTCGAAGACCGCCTGCCCCTTACCCGGAAAAATAGACGGCTTGCCGATGAGGAAAACGATCAGGAAAATAATAAAAGCTGATACCACCCAGCCCGTTGCCATGCTGTTGGTGATGGCCCAACCGTGGCCAAAATCGATCAGTTTGGCGGCTGCAGGCGCGACTCCCTCGCCTTCCGAGGCAAAGGAAAGGGTGGCCGCCGACAAGGCTGCGTAAAAACCGAGGAATTTCTTAACGTTGAGCATGATTTGCCGAGGGGCGGACCATCGGAGGAAAGAACCAGCTAGGTAGGTTTCCACGCTGCGAAGCGTCAACCTTCTAAATCAAAAAACAGCCGGAAGCCGGTGAAATTAGCCCCACCGTTGAAAGCCGGCGTTAGGGCTAATGAACAACCCAAGCTTGCCAGCCCGGGTTGGAAGGGAGAAGGGTTAATCATGGATCAAGCCACTCGCGACCTGTTGACCCGAACCGACCTGTCCTATCGCGCCAATGGAGAGCGTAAGTTGGCGCATAGTATCTTTATGCAGTTGACGTGGGGTTTGTTGGGGGCGGCAGCCCTGGCGCAACTTTTCCTGTTGGTCTGGCTGGATGTGACGTCCTGACGGCCACAAGGGATTGATAACCGTCGGCGCGGGCTTGGAAGACGGTTTCGTGTTCCAAAGGCCACGCGGCGTGCTGGTCGCGCTGCCAAGTGGGCAGCGTGGGCAGGAAGGCAGCTACACTTTCAAAGTATTCGGCGTAATCGGTACGAAAATAGAGCCGGGTTCCCTCCGGCGAGCGGGCGGCGACAGCTTCAAAGAAATGCGGCTGAACCAAACGGTTCTTGTGGTGGCGTTTTTTGGGCCAGGGATCCGGGAAAAGAACCCAGATTTGCTCGAAAGTGACCCCGTTCGGTAACGAATGCAGGAATTCCAAAGCCTCCGTGCGGACGAAATGGCAGTTGTTCAAGCGAGCGTGGTCGACTTTGCGCAGGGCTCGTTCGATCCGGTCGCTGCGCAGATCAACTCCCACGCACAGTTTCTCGGGGAATTCCGTGGCATAGCGGGCCAGGAAATGGCCATGGCCGCAGCCAAGTTCTAAGACGATGGGTCGCGGCTGGGGCAAAATAGCCTCAAGCTCAGTCCGCAGATCCACGCGGCGCTGGGTGATATGTTCGACGAATGCCGGGGTGAAATCCACAGGCCTCTTATTGCCCGGAGCCGGCGGGTCGGGGCAACTCCGAAGCGATGGGACCCGGCGGCTGCGTACGAGGCAACCGGAGGTGGAGCGTGAGACCCTGCCCTTCCTGACTCTCGGCCCAGACGCGGCCGCCGTGCATCTGCACAATATGTTTAACGATGCTCAGGCCGAGCCCCGTGCCACCGGTTTCCCGCGAGCGCCCTTTTTCCACACGATAAAACCTTTCGAAGATTTGCGGTAAATCCACCGAGGGAATGCCCGGACCGTTGTCGCTCACAAAACACTCGACGTCTTGTTCGTCCACCGCCCTTCCTCCCATTTCGAGTTGGGTTCCCTTGGGGGTGTATTTGAGGGCGTTTTCCAGCAGATTGCTGAAAACCTGAGTGAGCTTTTCCTGGTCAGCGTTGATGGTGCCTAAATCTGCGGGGAGTTTCACTGATATTGAATGACCCGAGGCGTGGGGCCGATGGCGATAGTCATCCGCCAGCTGGCCGATAAATTGGGCCAGATCAACCTGCGCGAATTTTATTCCGGGAGTGGCTGACTCCAGCCGGGAAAGCACCAGCAGGTCATCGATGATCGCTTGGAGGCGTTCGCTGTGCCGCTGGATGGTGTGCAGAAATTTGTCACGATCCTCGACTGCCATGGTCAGGTGTCCGTCGACCAGGGTTTCAATGTAACCTTTGATGATGCTGAGGGGGGTGCGCAGCTCGTGGGAGGCATTGGCGACAAAATCGCGGCGGACCCGCTCGAGATTGCGCTGGTTGGTGATATCGTGAATGACGAAGAGCGCCCACTGAGATTTTCCATCGGGCGACGGAATCGGCGCGCCGGAAGCTTCGATCCAGTGGCTTTTCTGGCGGTCCATGATTTCAAATTCCTGCCGGGGCAAGGGCTGGCCGGCGCGGGTCTCGCGGACGTATTCAAGAAAGGGTGCACTGCGCACGATTAGCTCCAGCCGCAGATTCACGAGATCGCGGGAGCCGGGAAAAATTTCCCGCAGTGCGCGATTGGCGAGGTGAATGTAATTGGCTTCGTCTACGATCAGCACGGCTTCGCGCAAATTTCCCAGCGTGGCTTCGAGCTGGGTCAGCTGGCCTGAGCGTTGGTGGCGCAATTCGGCATTGTCCGTGATCAGGCGGTTAACGGCATCGGTGAGTTCGCGCCAGGCTGGTAAGTTTTCCGAGGCCGCGTCTTTCAGGAGAAAGGACTGATTGCTGCGGATCGCATTGCGCAGCTCGCCCAGCGCCCGGTTTTGCCGCCACTGGGCCCGGAACAAAAACAGGATTATGAGGAGGAGGACGACGGCGAAGAAGACATTCATGCGGACAGTTTTTTGTCCGCAATCCGATAGCCTACCCCGCGAATGGTTTCAACCCATCCCGATTCCTGACCGAGTTTTTCCCGGAGGCGGCGCACATGGGTATCCACCGTCCGGGTTTCGATTTCGGTGGAATAGTTCCAGACGTTCAGGAGCAAGTGTTCGCGAGTCTGCACCCTACCCTGTCGCTCCATGAGCAGCTGGAGCAATTTAAATTCGGTTGCGGTGAGCTCGAGCAGTTCGCCGCGAACGGTTACGCGGTGGGTTTCACTGTCGAGGAGAATGTCCCCGATGTGAAGTTTGGCGGCAGCCGCTTCTTTGGGGGCTGAGATCCGGCGCAGGATGGATTCGACGCGCAGGACGAGTTCTTTTGGACTGAAGGGCTTGCTGAGATAGTCATCGGCCCCGGACTCCAAGCCCTCGATGCGATCATGGGGCTCGGCTTTGGCGGTAAGGAAAATGATGGGGACTTTCGCCAGCTTCGGATCGGCCCGCAGAATGCGGCAAATCTGGATACCGCTCAAGTGCGGCATCATTATGTCTAATATTATCAGGTCGGGGTGATACGTGCGTGCCTTGGAAATGCTGGCGGTGGCGTCGTTCAGGGCTTCCACGTGAAACGACTTTGCTTTGAGGTGATAAGCCACCAAATCGGTTACGTCAGGCTCGTCGTCGACGACGAGGATTTTCTTCTTCTCCATGGCGGTGGACTATTGCAGGGGGGAAGCCCTTTCCAGTGAATTAACTGGCGTCACCGGATTGTCACACCCTTATCACCTGAGTTGGCCGACGGCAGAGCAAGTATGGTGGAGCACGGTACGGCAGATCGCCGTCCTCTACCCTCCCGCGCGACGAGCCGCCGCGGCGACCCGCACCATGAGAATGCTGATGTCGGCCGGGTTTACTCCACTGATGCGGCTGGCTTGGCCCAAATTATGCGGTCGGAACTCATGAAGTTTGAGAGCACTTTCTTTCCGCAGTCCGGGTATCGCCAGATAATCCAGGCAAGGGGGAATGCGGATTTTTTCGATATGCTTCAGCTTTTCTACCTGCTTCTGCTCGCGTTCCAGATAGCCGCGGTAGGTGACGCGATAAAGCACTTCTTCGCGGACTTCCTTCGCTTGACTGCCAAATTCGCCGGGGAGAAGGGCGGAGGACTTTTCGCGCCTGATTATTTCGCCCCATGACTCGCCGAACGACTTGGTGGTTTCCAAATAGTTTTCCCAATAGTTTACCTGGCCGGACTTATTCTGTATTCTTTTTAATCTACTTGTTGATAACAGGTTATACTTTCTAGTATGTTCCAATAATCGCAATTCGGCGCTACCGTGATTAAAGAGCAGTCGATGTTCAGCACGACTGGTAAACATTCGGTATGGCTCGATGGTTCCCTTTGTAACTAGATCGTCAATCAGCACCCCGATATATCCCTCGTGGCGCTGAAGGATAAGCGGTGGCGCCCCCCTGCCCTTAAGCACTGCATTTACGCCGGCAATCAACCCTTGGGCAGCAGCTTCTTCATACCCGGAGGTCCCGTTGATTTGCCCCGCGAGAAACAGGTTTTCGACTTTCCGGGACTCGAGCGAGGGATGCATCTGAGTGGGTGGAGCAAAATCGTATTCCACCGCGTATGCAGGTCTGAGTAAAGTCGCCTTTTCGAGACCGGGAATGCTATGCACGAGATCTAACTGAACTTCAAAGGGCAGACTCGTCGAAAGGCCATTGATGTAGTACTCATTGGTACTACGACCTTCAGGTTCTAGAAAAAGCAAATGCCGTGACTTGTCGGCGAAACGCACAAACTTATCTTCTATACTCGGGCAATAGCGTGGACCGACCCCCTCGATTTCACCTGAATACATAGCGGATTTGTTCAAATTTTCCCGAACGATGCGCTTCGACTCGGCCGTGGTGTAAGTCATCCAGCATGACGCCTGCTCACTGCCTGGCGTCCACCCAATGCGACGCTCCCCGGTCTGTTCCACGTGGAACAAGTCCTCGGCGTCGCGAGTATCATGAAATGCAAACAGAGTTGGGCTGAGATCACCCCTTTGCTCCTCCATTGCACCAAAGTTGATACTTCGGCCCAGAATTCGTGGCGGAGTACCCGTTTTCAAGCGGCTCAAGTCGATGCCTGCTTCAAGCAGGCTGGCGGAAAGAGTCTTTGCGCTAAAATCACCTAAGCGGCCGCCTTCATTTTTATTCTGCCCGATATGCATTAATCCACGCAAAAATGTGCCTGTGGTAATTATTACTGTCGCACCCAGAAAATCGACATCCAGATTCGTGCGGCAGCCGATGGCCTTCCCATCCTTAAAAATCAGGCCGGTAACCATCGCTTGGAAGACTTGCAAATTGGGCTGGAGCTCCAACGTGTGTTTAAGGCGAAATTGATACGCCTTCTTGTCGCATTGGGCGCGCGGAGATTGAACGGCGGGGCCTTTTGATTCATTCAACAATCTGAACTGAATTCCGGTTACATCCGTATTGATTGCCATCTCGCCACCGAGGGCATCAATTTCCCGCACCATTTGGCCTTTAGCTTGGCCGCCAATAGCTGGATTGCAGCTCATTTGGGCGATCGTATCTATATTACCAGTGAGTAGCAGGGTAGAGGCCCCCATGCGAGAAGCAGCCAGGCAAGCCTCCACTCCGGCGTGTCCGGCGCCACAAACGATTACATCAAACGGTTTTAGGCTATAAATCACAACAGAATGTATGAATTCGAGATAATATTTTGATGTAAAATCTATTTTCCAATGCAGAACTTTGAAAATAGCAAATCAAGGATTTTCTCATTATCAATCTTGCCCGAAATTTGCCCGAAGAAATCAAGGGCGCCACGCAAATCGCTTGCTACCAATTCACTATAAATGTTTGCGCAAAATTTCGCTTTTGCGGATTCAAGGCAAAGCCTTGCCTCCTGCAGGGCGTGGGAATGGCGAGCGTTGATTGCGATCAAATCGTCGCCGACCTTCACTTGAAAGGATTCGGCAAGATTAATCACCATGCGGGACAAGCCTTCAAGTCCATCGCCGTGAAGCGCAGAAATCTTTGTCTCCGGGAAATTCTGATTTTGGCTGGGACAGACAGCAGGCGGCAAATCCACCTTGTTATAAACGACGACGGTATTGCCCGCCGTCATACGTCCCGCGAGGGCGGCGGGCAGGGTGGGAGTGGGCCGGCTGGAATCGATCACCCAAAGGAAAAGATCCGCCCCTTCGGCTTGTTCGAGGGTTTTGTCGATGCCCTGTTTTTCCAAGGTACCGGGCGAGGGGTTTAGTCCAGCCGTATCGATCAACCGAAGACAATGCGGCCCAAGGATGATACGCTCCTCAAGGTAATCTCGGGTGGTGCCGGGCTCGGAACTGACCAAAGCGCGGTCGCGGCCAACCAATCGATTCAGCAAACTGCTTTTGCCGGCATTGGGTTCACCGACAATAATGGTTTTGATGCCCTCGCGCAGCAGCTCGCCGTAATGACTGGTCGCCAGCAGCTGCCGGGTGCCGGCCAAAAGCTTGTCCAGTTGAGCGGAAATCAACTCGCGGTCCTCCGCAGGTAAATCCTCGTCGGGAAAATCAATGTACGCTTCGATATTCGCCAATATCCCAATCAAGATGGCGATCAGCTCGTTCATCTTGCGCTCCAAGGAACCGCGCAACTGCTGATGGGCCGCCGCCAAAGCGCGTTCGCTGCGTGCGTGAATCAGATCCATAATGGCTTCGGCTTGGCTCAGATCCATCCGGCCGTTGAGAAAAGCCCGTTTGCTAAACTCACCCCCCTCCGCCGGCCGGCAGCCGCGCCCCAGCAGATCCTCAAGTATTTTTTGCGCAATGAAGGGATTACCGTGACATGAAATCTCCAGGCTGTCTTCCCCGGTGAATGAACCCGGCCCGGCAAAATAAGTGAAAAGCACATCGTCGATGAGCTGGCCGTGCGTATCCCGATAATCAGCGTGTCGGGCGGTCCGGGGTGGAGGAGTTTCCCGGAAAATTGCCCGGGTCAGGGCGGACGCTTGCGGACCGCTTGCACGGACGACGGCGATGGCCGAAGTGCCGACCGGAGTGGCGAGCGCTGCAATGGTATCTGCAAGAAATGACATTCGCTTCACGCAAGCGAACGCTGGAACGAAGGCAAAGTGAATCCCTGTTGGTACTGAGCCACCGCAATCCTCCAGACATAAAAAAACCCGCGACGGTAGATCGCGGGTGGGAAGGGAACGAAATGGCTGAAAACTATTTGGCTTCGACTTCTTTCAAAGCATCACCGGTTTTGCCGCTGACTTTTTCAATGATTGCGGCCTTTACCTTGGCCGCGAGATCCGCGTTATCCCGAAGCGCCTGCTTGGCCGCTTCGCGGCCCTGACCGACGAGTTCGCCATTGAATGCAATCCAGGCGCCTTTCTTTTCCAGCACCTTGTGATCAACGCCGAGATCCACCAGTGAACCGGTCGCTGAGATACCTTCATCGTACATGATGTCGAATTCGACCTCGGTGAACGGCGGAGCGACTTTGTTTTTGACCGCTTTCAACTTGGTGCGATTGCCGATGACCTTGCCGTCGGGAGTTTTCAGCTGATCCTTGCGCCGGATATCCAGCCGGATCGAGGCAAAGAATTTCAGCGCCCGGCCACCGGAAGTGGTTTCGGGGCTCCCAAACATTACGCCGATTTTTTCGCGGATCTGATTCGTGAAGATACACACGCAATTCGTTTTGCTGACGACAGCCGTGAGCCGGCGCATGGCTTGGGACATCAACCGGGCCTGGCTCCCCATGGTCATGTCGCCCATCTGGCCATCGAGCTCAGCCTTCGTGATCAATGCGGCCACGGAGTCCAGGATGATGACGTCGATGCTGTTGGAACGGATGAGTGTCTCCATGATGTTGAGGGCGTCCTCACCCGAATCCGGCTGCGAAACCAGCAGGTCGTCGAGACTCACGCCCACGACGCGCGCGTATTTCGGATCGAGCGCGTGCTCCACATCGATGAAAGCGGCGAGTCCGCCCTGGCGCTGGGCTTCAGCGATGACGCTGAGGCAAAAAGTGGTTTTGCCGGACGACTCCGGCCCATAAATCTCGATGATGCGGCCGCGGGGCAGGCCGCCCACTCCGAGCATCAGGTCGATGGCCAGCGAACCGGTCGAAAGCGTATCCACCTTCATTTTCGCATTGCTGCCCAAGCGCATGATCGAGCCTTCGCCGAACTGCTTCGTGATGGAGGAAAGAGCGAGATCGATGTTTTTCTCGCGGGCGACGTTCGCGGATTTTTCAGCAGGGGCGATGCGGGAATCGGACGACTTGGATTTTTCAGCTTTGGACATGACTTATCGTGTTTGAGGTTGGATGAGAAAGTTGTCCCGAAAGTGCGCCAACACCTCCATTCGGCAAGCGCGGAGTATGCGAAAATGGCCTGAAATCAGGCCGCAAAATTGTTCAGGCTGCCGCCGACGCCGCTTTGGTGAAACCAAACGCGAAAAATACCGCGAGAGCGATGAAGAGGAGGCTCACCGCGTAATTCCACCTGAGCTTTTCCCCGAGTACCAGCCACGCAAATGCGACAAAGACCACGACCGTGATGGCTTCCTGGATAATTTTCAACTGGCATCCCATGAAATGTCCGTAGCCCAGCCGGTTGGCCGGCACCATCAAGACATATTTGAAAAATGCGATGCCCCAGGAAATCAGCACGGTCAGCCAGAGCGGCTTGTTGTGCAAAAATTTCAGGTGTCCGTACCACGCAAAAGTCATGAACACAATCGATGCGCAAAGCAGCAGGATCGTCGTCATGAAAGGCAGTGTGGGAACCCCGTGCTCCGTCGCTAGGCAAAAATCGGGGGGCGGGGGCGGTTCCAGATGCAAGCAACCGACACCAGAACGGCGAATCGCCGGGCACCTCATTGGCGGGGAAAATTATTCAGTCAGTGCGTAAACCGCGAAAGAAACCAGCCAGTGGGTGCGGTGGAAATCATCCGCGCTCAGTAGTGGCAACGCAGCTTCCAAGTGCAAGACGGCGGCTTCGCGGGCGCGGGCGCGCCGCAGGTCGGTCTCCGCCAGCGCGGAAGCGATGCGACGCCAGCACCACGCCCGGTTCAGGTTCAATCCGATCAGGTGTGCAATTTTTGGGTCGGAGGGATTGCTGACCGTCACGGGCGCAAAGAGCTTGGCGGGCTCGCCGGCGGGCAGACCTGGCAGAAACCGATCCAGCCAGCGGCTGAAATTTTCCGGTGGCAACACGGCGGCCATCACTTCCGCCTCGGTCAGGGCAGGGGAGAGAAAATCCTCCCCCGAGGGTTCCCAGCGGGCGCCGTCGTCCGTGTCGTGGCCGAACCAAAAGGCCATGCGGCTGGTGCAAAAAAGCTTCAGGGCCTGATCATCGGCGACCCGGGCATAATCCAGGGCCAGCTTGACCGCAAAGGCGGTGTTGTTGTGCACGCCGTGGCGCACCGGATGGACCAGGGCGACCAGATAGGCAAATAATCCGGCGCGCATGACGGCGACGAGCGGAGCCAGGTTTTCCGCAAGGCAGGCGTCGTAAGTCTGCAATTCCGCCGCAAGCTTGAGCAACCAAGCCCAGCCATACGGGCGTTCGAAAAAGCCGCGGCCCGGGGCTTGGAAATACGCGGTTTCGGCAGCGACGTTCTCCCTGGTCAGGTGTTCACGGAGCACACGGTCGATCTCCGCGCGTTCAGGCAGATCGGGAAACAACCGGGCCAGCCGCACCAGCATGCCATGTTGGTGGACACAGGAATGCCAGTCGTAGCTGCCATAGAAGGCGGGATGCAAAGCCCGCGGCGAACGGATATCCTCCGGGCCATTGAGCATGTGCTGCAGCTGGTGCGGGAATTCGCGCCGCACATTGGCCAGCCCGAGCCGGGCAAAACCGGAGGCCTGCTCAGGTAAAAGGATGGGAAAAACGGTGGACACGGACACTAAACGTATGAGGGGATGAAAGTTTAAGTTGAAGAAGAAAAGGTGCGGCATAAGTTGTGCCGCAGGTTAAGTTACCTAAAATTGCACTCACATGAATATTAAAGCCTATCTGAAACCGCACTGTGGATGGTCCAATGGCGTCCGCGCCATCATGGGCAAGTACAAGCTGGCGTTTGAAGATATCGACATCATCAACCACCGCGCCAACTACGAGGAAATGGTCCGCAAGTCCGGCCAGTCCCTTTCACCTTGCGTGGAGATCGACGGTGTCATGCTGGCCGATATTTCCGGTGAAGAGGTCGAAAATTATCTTCTGGCCAACAACCTGGTGAAGGCCAGCGCCGCGAAGATTGCGGCAGCGACCAACGCCGGCTGCTCCGCCGAGGAGCATGAACGCATGGCGGCAAAGCCCGTGCGTTTCTTCTGAGCCACTCGACCAGATCATTTTTCTCCCGACCGGAAGCCCTGGCTTCCGGTCTTTTTTTGTCCTGGTTCAGTAAAGCAAGCGCGTGCGGAGGGTGCCGGGCACGTTCTGGATCTCGTCGATGGCGATGGCGCTTGCCGCTGCATCGACATCCATCACGCAGTAGCCGATGGAGGCGTTCGTCTGCAGATATTGCGCCGAAATGTTGATGGCGTGTTTGCTGAAACGTTCGTTGATGCTCGCGAGCACGCCAGGGACATTCCGGTGGATGTGAAGCAGACGGCTTTTGCCGGTGCCGGCATGTTCCGGCAAGGTGACCTCGGGGAAATTGACGGCGGTGACGGTGGAACCGTTGTTCGAGTAAAGGATGAGTTTGTCGGCGACTTCCGTTCCGATGTTGGCCTGCGCCTCAACCGTCGAGCCACCGATATGCGGAGTGAGGATGACGTTGTCGAACTTTCGCAGGGGGGAGAGAAATTCCTCGTCATTGCCCTTTGGCTCCACGGGAAAAACATCAATCGCGGCGCCGGCGAGATGCT
This sequence comes from Verrucomicrobiota bacterium, assembly GCA_025363395.1. Lineage (GTDB taxonomy): Bacteria > Verrucomicrobiota > Verrucomicrobiia > Opitutales > Opitutaceae > Lacunisphaera. The sequence goes on along the minus strand of JANYDX010000232.1, from coordinate 15,648 downwards.
GGCTGGCAAGCGCGTCGGCCAGGGCCTCGATCTCGACGACAGTGCCCCGGGCGGCGTTGATCAGGTGCGCGCCTTTTTTCATTTTCGCCAGCTGTTCGGGGCCGATGAGATTTTTTGTCTGGAGTGTCTCGGGCACGTGCAGAGTAACCACGTCGCTCTCCGGAAGCAGAGCGGCAAGCGTGGGCATCGCGCGGGCGTTTCCGAGGGGCAGCTTGCCGGAAATGTCGTGGAAGAGGACGCGCATGCCGAGCTGCTCGGCGAGAATTCCGATCTGGGTTCCAATGTGGCCATAGCCGACGATACCGAGCGTTTTACCGCGCACCTCGACACTGCCCTCGGCGCTTTTGGTCCAGCCGCCGCGGTGGACGAGAGCGTTTTTGCCCGGAATACCGCGAAGCAGCATGATGATTTCTCCCAACACCAGCTCGGCCACGCTGCGGGTGTTGGAATAGGGCGCGTTAAAAACCGGGATGCCTCGAGCCGCGGCCGCGGCGAGGTTCACCTGATTGGTCCCGATGCAGAAGCAGCCGATGGCCGTGAGTTTTGGAGCGGCGGCGAGCATTTCCTCCGTGATCTCGGTGCGCGACCTGATGCCCAGAAAGTGAACGTCCTTCAGCGCGGTCTTGAGGGCATCACCGGTGAGCGATTTCGCCAGGTTGCGGACGGCGGAGTAACCGTCGCGAGCGAGTGAATCGGACGCATTGGCGTGGATCCCTTCCAGAAAGAGGAATTTGATCCGGCGTTTGTCGAAGGAAAGTTTCTGCATGGTTCGAGGGCCGCGTTGATTTTAGCTGCCGGTGAGTTTGATCGCGGGCAACAACGCAGAAATACCGCACCACGCTCGTTTGGCGAGTCCGGTCACGCTTGCCAGCCGGGTAAATCCGCGTTGGCTGACGGCTGTCATGCCTTCGAAACCCATCCCCGGTTCCACCGGCGACGTGCTTACCTGCCTGCCTTCACCTTACCTGCCACATGCAGCGACGGGATTGCTTTATTTTCCGCGCTTCCTGGCGAAATGCCGGTACGTGAAACAGCACGGTGCACTGCCCCCGAGTTATGCGAAAAACTACAAGCGCGGGCTCGACCGGTTTCTGAGCCAGCATCTGGGCATTGAGCCGGCGGCCGTCGAAAAAATCGTCTTCGAATCGACGACCGAGGAGGAAATCGAAGCAAAATTGAAAAATCTGCTGCCTGCCGATGTCCGTGCTGCCGCCTGGAATCGCAATCTGGTGCAAAAAGGCCTGACAGTAAGCGGCCGCGGTTTTTTGCTCGAATCACTGACCGTGATGGGCTGTGCTGATCGCATCGACGACATCAAGAGCGTGGTGGACATGATCGATTTCGATGAGGGCCGGATCGACTGAGCCGGTTGACCGGAACTAGGTTCCGGGAACCACGGGGACCTCGAACCAAAAAATCGAACCGCCTTCGGGAGGAAAATCCGCTCCGACGATTCCTTGTTCGGATTCGATTAGCTGTTTCACGATGGAAAGGCCGAGTCCGGTGCTATCTTCACCTCCCGTGGTGGGCGTGGAGAACCGGGAGTATTCGCCAAAGAGCTTGGAGCGTTCGTGAGCGGCGACGCCTGGTCCGCCGTCGTGCACTTCGGCCCGGAGCCGGGCTTCGGACCGGCGGGTGCGCACGATGATGCGTCCACCAGGAGGATGAAACTTGATCGCATTGCTAACGTAGTTGCTCAGCGCTTGGTAGATATTTCCCGCTTCTGCCTTGGCCAGCGGCAGATTTTCCGTGAGCTCCAGCGTGAGCAGAAGGTTTTTGCGCTCGATCGCGGGTTCATTTTGCGCGGCGACTGCCGCGGCGACCAAGTTCAGGTCGGTGCGATCCATGGGCCCCTTATGGGCGTCGCCGGGTTTGCGAATATTCAGAAACGTATCGATGATGCGGCGCATTTGCTGGGCCGAGGAGTGGATGCTTTCCAAGTATTCGGCGACCGCGGGCGTGGCGCCTTTGCGACGCACGAGCTCACCCGACATGAGAATCAGACAAAGGGGATTGCGCAGATCGTGGCCGGCGATCCGCATAAAGCGTTCCTTGAGCGCCAGCTGCTGTTGCAATTCGTGGCGCAGCCGGCGGATGGTCAGATGAGTGCTGATGCGCGCGAGGGCCTCCTCGTGCTGGATCGGCTTTGTGATGTAGTCTACCGCGCCGGCACTAAAGGCCCGGACTTTTTCCGCGGTGTCAGTCAGAGCGGTCATGAAAATCACCGGAATGTCCCGCGTGGTGGGTTGGGCTTTCAGCCGGCGGAAGGTTTCAAAGCCGTCGACGCCCGGCATCATGACATCGAGGAGGACGAGGTCCGGCTGGGCTCGCGCCGTTTGGGCGAGAGCGTCCTCCCCGTCCTCCGCGACCATCAATTTATAGCCGGTTTCAGAAAGGGTGTCCACGAGGACACTCAGATTGGCGGGCGTATCATCGACGATGAGAATGGTGGAGGACATGTTTAGATTTCCGAATTTTCAGGGGGAAGGTAGTGAGCGACAAACTGGCGGATGGCTTTCATTTTAAAACGGGCCGCCAAGTCTGTGATGTGCTGGGCAAATGGTCCCAGGCGGGCGTCCTGTTCGGCGAGCTTCAGCGCGTAGGTGCGAACGCCCAGAACGTCGCCTTTGCTGGCGAGGTCAAAGAGCACCTCGGCATCGGCAGAATCGGGTGCATTTTGTTCATTGGGGAAAGGCGAGGTGGAGTTGACGGCCGAGACCTCGATGTAGTGCCATTGCAAACTGAGCTGACGCTCGAGAATGCCGAGTAACTGCTCCTCGCGAAAAGGCTTGGGCAGGAACTCGGTGCACCCGGCATTGAGGCAGTCCTGCCGGTCGGGAAGAAATGCGCTGGCCGATATGCCCACGATCAGCGGGCCGTCCTGGGGATAAATCTCGCGAATGGTTCGGGCGGCGGTGAACCCGTCCATCCGGGGCATGCGCAAATCCAGCAAGACAATATCGGGACGGTGTTCCTTGGCCCGGGCGACGACTTCCAGCCCGTCCACAGCGGTGGAAACGTCGAAACCCAAGGGTGAGAGCAAGTCCACCAGCAGGCTGCGATTGGCGGGATGATCGTCGGCAATGAGTACATGACGTCTAATGCCGGCATAGCCACTGATGCGGCGGGGCACAATGGCCGGGGCCAGAATGGTGTCTTCAGCTGCCGCGGGCAGGGGCACTTCAAACCAGAAACGGCTGCCCCAGCCAGACCGGCTTTCCAGGAGGAGGCGGCCGCCCATCTGTTCCACAATGCCACGGCTTACATTGAGACCGAGGCCAGTACCTTCAGCATGCCGTTGATGATCGCCGATCTGGGAAAACGGCTCGAACAACCGCAACTGATCTTCCGGCGCGATGCCCGGTCCGGTGTCGCTGACGGAGAAGCGGATTTTTTCGCCGAGCTTTTCTGCCGAGAAAACCACCCCGCCGCGACCGGTGAATTTTACGGCGTTGCTCAGCAGATTGTAGGCGACCTGGCGCAGCCGCTGGGCGTCACCGATCACGACCCGGGGCAAATCGGGCGAGAACGCGGTTTCCAACAGGAGGTTTTTCTCGCGGGCGCGCGGTTGGAAAAAGGCCTGCACGCCGTCCACAAATTCGTGCAGATCGAATTCCGCCGGGTGCAGTTCAAGTTTGCGCGCTTCGATTTTTGCGAGGTCCAGCACGTCGTTGATCACCGCCAGAAGATGGTCGGCCGATTGGTGAATGATACTGAGGCCGTCGCTCTGTTTGTCGGTCAACGCCGGATCACGGCGCAGGATCTGAGTATAGCCCAGAATGCCGTTCAGTGGAGTTCGCAGCTCGTGGCTCATGCTGGCGAGGAACTGGGATTTGGCGCGGTTCGCGGCGTCGGCGGTGTCTTTGGCTGCCTGCAAGGCGCGAGCGGTTTCGCGCCGGGCTGTGATGTCGATGGCCACGCCTTCAAACATGATGGGGTCGCCCTTGGCGTTGCGAAACACCCGCACCGATTCCGAAATCCACAGCCGGCTGCCATCGCGTCGGACCACTTCGGATTCAAAATCCGTGACTTCATCAGAGGCCTGGATGAGGTGCATGAACTCGTTTCGGCGACCGGGATCGGCGTACAGCTGCCGGCCAATGTCGTTGATGGCGACGATAAGTTCTGAAGGGGAATTGTAGCCCAAAATATGGGCGAGGGCGGGATTAACCCGTTCAAAATGACCGTCCGGACGGGACTGGAAGAGCCCCTCAAGCGCATGTTCAAAGATGCCGCGGTATTGTTTCTCGGCCCGGGCGAGGGCCTCTTCGGCTTGGCGGCGCTGCACGGCGGCGGCTGCCTGACCGGCGACGAAGGTGAGCAACTGCAGCGCCTCTTCGCCGTAGGCGAGCGGATCGTCATAGTCCTGCAAACCGATGACGCCCCGCGCGCGCCCGTCGATCAGCAACGGAGCGCCCAACCGCACTGCCGCGGGCTTTTCCAGAGCTTGAAAAGGTCCGTTCGCGGTGAGGATAGCGGAAAGTTCATCAGCACTGACGAGTTGGGCCCGGCCGGTGCGGAGGATGTGCTCGGTGAAACGATTTGAGGGCGCCCGGGAGGGGACTTCCGGCACGTATTCGTCGACGAAGTAAGGAAAGTTCACCAGCGAGTCGTCGGGACTGAGCAGCGCCACATAAAAATTGCGCGCCGGCATCAGATTGGCAATGAGGCGGTGGACCTCCGCAAATAGTGCCGGCAGATCTCCTCCTGTGAGCAGCACGCGCGAAATTTGGTAGGTCGCGTCCTGCACCTGTTCCCGCCGGCGGCGCTCCGTGCGATCGATGGCGGTGATCAGCATGCAGCGCTGGCCTTCGAGTTCGAGGATATCGGAATTCAGCGAGACATAGCGGGGCTCGCGGCGCTTTGTATAAAAGACGGCTTCGTAATCGCGCACGGCCCCCGCTTCTCGCAGACGATCCATGAAGGTGGATCGGTTGGCAGGGTCGGACCAGACTCCGAGTTCGACGGCGGTGCGGCCCAGCACTTCATTGCGCGTATAGCCGGAGGCGGTCAAAAATGCGATGTTCGCCTCCATGATCCGACCGTCATCGAGCCGAATCAAGGCGGTGAGGGCGGGACTGGCTTGAAAGGATTTGGCAAAATAATCCTGGGACTCCCGCTGGAGCGCCTCACTGCGCCGGCGGTAAACGGCGGCCGCAGCTTGGTCGGCCACGAATACTAGCAAGCGCTTCTCTTCCTGGCCATAGGCGCTGGAATTATGGTAATCCTGAACGGCGATGACGCCGATGGCTCGGCCGTCGATCATCAACGGGGCGCCCAGCCAGAGGGCTGCGGCCTGACCCACAGGCAGGTAGTGATTTTGATCGCGAAGGACGGCGGCGAGTTCGTCCGAGGTGGTCAGGAGAGGTTTGCCCGTGTGCAACACGTACTCCGTGAGACCGTATCCAGGCCGGCGGGGGGTGGGCGCTTGGGTTGTCTCGTCGACGAAATAAGGAAAAGCGAGCATGCTGCTGTCCGCATTGAGCAGCGCGACGTAGAAATTTTTTGCGGGCATGAGGCCGGCCACGAGCCGGTGCAGCTCCGCAAAAAGCGTGGTCAGGTCAGAGCCGGCGAGCACGGCCCGCGAAATCTGATATGTCGCGTTCTGCACCTGTTCCCGCCGGAGACGTTCGCCAAAATCTACGCCGACGGTTAAGGTACAGGTGGTGCCGTTCATTTCGACCAGATCGCCATTGAGCAACAGATTGACCACGTTCCCGCTCTTATCGCGAAAAACCCCCTCGAAATCCCGCACCCGGCCCTCCTTCCGCAAATGATCGACGAAATCGTCGCGTTGCTTGAGGTTCGCCCAGAGATTCAGCTCGACGGTGCTTCGGCCGATGATCTCGTTGCGGGTGTAACCGGAGGCGCGTTCAAAGCCCGCATTGGCTTCCAGCATTACTCCGTCAGACAGCCGCGTGATGATCATCAGCGCGGGAATTGTCTGGAAGGATTTGGTGAAAAAATCCTGTGACTCGCGGCGGCTGGCCTCGCCTTGGCGTAACGCTTCCTCGGCTTGCGCCAACTGGCGTTCGGTTTCGACCAAACGCGCCTGCAGCCGATCAAGTGAGAGGGAAAGGCGGGCGTAATCGGACATCGCAGGCTAAATCGCATAAACACAAACGGAGTGCAGGCAACGGCGGACTTGCCGCCGCTGCCCGTCACCCCGGTTACCACCAAAAGTAAAATTGCCGGATGAGAATCCGCTATGCCTGGTCGCTCAGGCGGCGGCCCGATTCAGTTTGGCGGCACCGTCTCGCGCCCCTGCCTTCATGGTTTCAGCCAGCAACCAGTAGGTTTTACCCCACACGGCGCGAGTCTCTTGGGTGAAGTCGGCCCCGAGTCCTTTCGCCAGCGACCCGAGCAACGCCTCGCCGACGGCATCATAATGGCTCCCCCTTAGGTGATGACTGGCTTGGTTGAGACCGAGCCGGCGGGCAGCGGGGGCCAGCGCGTCGATCCGCTCGATCCCGTTAACGGCCATCACCAGCATTTGTAACAATTGGCGTCCCTGCACCCCCAAGTCCCCGCGAAAAAGCTCCCGCAACCCTGGATCCAATTCAAACAGGCGTGCATAAAATAGGGCGGTTGCAGGTTCGGCAAGCGGGCCGATTTTCTGAAAAGAAGCTCTTAACCGAGAGATTTCTTGGGGCTTCATGGCGGGAATGGCTGGCTGAATGATCGAGCGCCTAGCGGGCGCGGTTGCCGTCGAGGTGGAGGACGAGAAACAGGGTCAGGACCCAGCCGGCAAAGAACAGGGCGAGGACCTGCGTGGCCGGTGCCAGCTGAATCAGCGCGACGGGGAGGGCGGAAATGAGGTTCATGGCGTCGTAAGCCTATCAAAATCACGGTTCGTGCACCATGGGCCGCCCGGATATTAGTCCATCGGCCCATCAAACCGCTGTCCGCTTTACTTTAGCCGAACCCGGCCCCAAATTCTCGGCGTGGATAAAATTCTGGTGATCGAGGATGACGCAAAAATGCGGAAACACATGAGTGCCCTGCTTGAATCCGAGGGATATCAGACCATTGAAGCCCGCAACGGCCGGGAAGGGGTCGAGTTGGTGAAAAGGGAGCATCCGGATCTCGTGCTTTGCGACATCACGATGCCGGAGATGAACGGCCACCGTGTTTTGGAATCGCTGCGCTCCGACGCGGCCACGGCGCATCTGCCTTTTATTTTTCTCACCGGCTGGGGTGAGCGCGAGGATTTGCGCACGGGCATGAATCTCGGCGCCGACGATTATCTGATCAAGCCGGTCGAGCCGGCGGAATTGTTCACGGCAATCAAGGCAAGGTTGCGTCGCCGCAAGCAGGCTGGTGCCGGCCGGGCTTCCACCGTGGCGGATGCCACGCCTGAGGCGCTGGCGGTTGCCATGAGTCTGACGCCTCGCGAAGCCGAGCTCCTGTCCTGGGTGGTGCAGGGCAAAACGAATCCCGAAATCGGCATCATTCTCGGCATTCAGCTGACGACGGTGAAAAAACACCTGGAAAGCATTTTTATGAAGCTTGGGGTGGAGAATCGCACCGCCGCCGTCACCCTCGCGCTGGAAACCTTGGGGCAGCAATCCTAAGCCAAACCGGTCGCAGGGCTCTACAGGAGGCCGATCGACGTTTTGGGCTGCACCTTCCGCGGCGGTGGATCGCCCACTTCCCACAAGATATTCTTTGCCGCCTCATGGAAATCCTTGGGCATGGGGCAGAGCTTTTGCGTGTGATCCGCGAGGACGATTTTGTGTCGTCCCATGGCATGCAACTCGTCGGTGTTATCCTTATAAAAATGAAACACCAGTTCTGCGCTGGTAATGCGCAGACGCTCCACCGTCATTTCGCAGCGGATCACATCGAACACAAAAAGGGGCTTGATGAAATCGCAGGAGACGTTGCGCGTGATCAACAACAGTCCGTCTTCGAGGTGGCGGTCGAAATTGGGGACGCAATCGCGAACCCAAAGTTCACGAACGACCCCTGCAATCTTCAGGTAGTTGAGGAAGTAAACGCTCCGAAATAGATCGGTGTCCCCAAAGGTTATCGTGGTTTTATAAACATACGGCCGGCGTACGGCCAGTGGCGCGTAGGCTTCAAACGGATAGCTGAATTCTACTAAAGGGTTCATTCGTGATTGGTCCGATATTCTGAAAAACTTCCGGGTATCGGTGGAATGGTTTGAACGTAAATTGAAAATGGACGGTCGAGCTTGCTCTGGGAATCGAGATTTTGGTTTCCGACAAACCATGGAATTTCGGTGAGAGCCCATCGGCCCGACACCGGTCGGAACAAAGCAGCTCCTGTTCCAAGCCGCTTCCTTGAGCAGCAGCGGAGTTCAATCATTTCAATTAGTCGAGCACGTTTCCGAAAAGACGCGGGTGATGCGCGCGCCAAACGGCCATTCGTCTGAATAATACCGGGGGAACTCGACGGGGGATCGGAAACCGAAATGCAGTTTGCGAGACCGAGCTTGACGCCGTGGTCGACCGTCGCCGTGTGGGGGAGTGAAATCCGCCCCAGCCTTCGGCTTCGGGCCCGCAGAGCGGTTGCCGCAATGAGTCTCGCGGTCTTTACTTCGCCGCCACTGCGGGGACCGACTTGAGTTCGGTGTAGCGCACGGTGCGGCTGAGTTGCGCCGCCAGCTCGCCGGCGGGGAGCACCCGGGCTTCCACGCCATCGATCTCCGCGTAACCGATAATCATCGTGTTGACGCGGTGACTGGTAACCGCACGGCCGGCCAGGTCGAATTCGCGGCCTTCGTTCAGCCAAAGACGGCGCTCCGTCAGGCCGGTGAACCAGCGGGCGCGGCCCAGACCCTTGGGGTCGTCTGCTTCCACCACGTCGGCTGAGACCCACCCGTAGCCGGGCACAAAATATTCGGCCCAGCAGCGATAGCCGGGATCAACTTCCTTGCCGTCATTGGCCTCGCGAAGGCGGTAGCCCATCTGCAGTCGGGCCGGAATCCCACAGGACCGGGCGAGGGCGATGAACAACGAGTGCATGTCGGTGCAGCAGCCGCCCGCATTGGTCATGCAGTCGCCGGCGTCACCCACGCCGCATTTTGGTTTCGATGGATCCTTCGAATAATGGTCGGCATAATCGGCCACCTTGCCGAGCAGGAGCTTGGCCTGCGTAGCAACGTTGGCCTCGCTGCCGCACGCCTCATTGGCCATTTTGGCGATATCAGGCGTCACTTGCATGTGCGGGGCATCCTTGCGCAGCTCGTCGACAAAAAGAAGCCGGTGGGAGTCGGTGATGGCGCCGACCTTGGCCAAATCGATGTCCGTAAAAACCGAACGTCGACGCAACGTGAAGTCGACCTTCGTCACCAGGGATTTTGCCGTGGGCGTCGCGACTTCGACGAGAATAAACCGGTTGCCGTGGTCGGGTTCGGTAACGGTGCGCCACGAGCCCGGGGTCGAAACGACGGAGAAATCCAGCACTTCCTGATAACGATCATCATTTGGAATCGAGATCCACCATTTAACGCCCTTTGCTCCGAGCGGGATGTCCGAGAGGGTGACGTTTTGCTCGACGTGATAAGTGCGCGTAACCGTTTCGGCGGTGGTCTGGCCTTGGAGCGACAGGGCGCCAAACAGTAAAAGAGAAGCGAGGCGAAGGAGGTGGATATTCATAGGACGAACGTGGTGGGGGAGCGCAACTGAGGGTAACGCAAAATATTCCAGGAAATGCCAATCATTTCAATCCGGACGACAATCGATCTGGGACAAGCTGCCGGCCTTCTGGGACAAACTGCTTGCTGGGGCCTTGTCCGGTGCGGCTTGAAATTTCAAGAAAAGGTTGGCTTCTTTGTGCGCCAGACTCCGCCGACGTTTTCGGTCCTCCTTTCCCATGCAGCTACGCGTTGTTTTATTTCTGTTGTTTGCCGTGAGCGCTTTCGCCGCGCCCCAAAATTTTTCAGGCAGTGGCTTGCCGACGCCTTCCGCCCATTTGCTCACGGAGCGGTGGCCCGCCTTTTGGGTCACTCATCCGGCCGCACCGAAAAATGAATACGGGGTTTATCTTTTTCGGAAGCAGCTCGATCTCGCCCGGCCACCGGAAAAGTTCCTCGTCCACGTCACGGGAGATTCACGGTACCGGCTTTTCGTGAACGGTCATTCGGTCAGCTTCGGTCCACAGCGCAGCGATCCGCTGGTCTGGCGCTACGAAAGCGTCGATCTCGCGCCGTGGTTGCACGAAGGCAAAAATATCGTCGCCGCGCAGGTTTGGAGCTACGGCGAGGATGCGCCTTACGCCATCGTGAGTCTGCGGACGGGCTTTTTATTACAAGGCGACACCGAGACCGAGCGAGCCGTCGACACCAATGAGTCCTGGAAAGTGTTTCGCGATGATGCGTATCGTCCTTTTCCGCCCGACCGGGCCCGACTCAAAACCTTTATCGTGATCGGCCCGGGTGATCGCGTGGAAGGAGCGCTGCATCCCTGGGGTTGGGAAACTGCGGAGTTCGACGATCAGGCCTGGCCGGCGGTCCGGTTGCTGGGCCACGGCATTCCCCAGGGTTGGGGCACAGATGTGAGCTGGTGGCTCAATCCACGATCAATCCCGCTCATGGAAGAAACTCCGCTCCGGCTCGCCCGGGTGCGACGCGCCAGCGGTGTCCAGCCCGCGACGGATTTTCTTGCGGGCAAAACACCACTGACGGTGCCGGCCCGCACCAAGGCTACCGTGCTGCTCGACCAGGGATTTGAAACCAACGGGTTTCCGCAGCTCACGGTGAGCGGTGGCAAAGGTGGACGCGTCACGCTGACCTATGCCGAAGCCCTCGTTGATCAATCCGGCAAAAAGGGAAACCGCGATGAGATCGATCACCGCGAGATCGTCGGCGTGAGCGATGAATTCCGGCCTGACGGTGGAGCGCACCGGCATTTTGCACCGCTGGATTTTCGCACGTACCGTTATCTCCAACTCGATATCGCGGCCGGCGAGGCCCCGCTGGTCGTCGAAGATTTGCACGGCGTGTTCACGGCTTATCCCTTTCAGGAGCGCGGATCATTTGGCAGCGATGATCCCGCGCTGACGCGCCTCTGGACCACGGGCTGGCGCACGGCGCGGCTCTGCGCGTTTGAAACCTACGTGGACTGTCCGTACTACGAACAGCTCCAGTACATCGGCGACACGCGCATCCAGAGCCTAATTTCCCTTTATGTGTCCGGCGATGATCGTCTGATGCGCAATGCGATCGAGCTCTTTGATCGCTCGCGCCTGCCCGATGGTCTGACGCAGAGTCGCTATCCGTCGGTCAGTCCGCAGGTGATCAACACGTTTTCGCTCTTCTGGATCGATATGATCCACGACTACTGGTGGCACCGCGAGGACGATGCTTTTCTCCGGGCGCGGCTGCCCGGCATGGAAAACGTGCTCGGCTGGTTCGAGCAAAGGATCGACCCGGAAACCGGGCTGCTGGGGCCGCTTCCTTACTGGACTTTTGTCGATTGGACCAAGGAGTGGCCCTGGAACGAGACCCTCGGTTATGGCGGCACACCCGCTGGCGCGCGCGAAGGCGGTTCGGCCATCGTCTCGCTTCAGTTGGCCGCCACGCTCCAGCACGCCGCGGAGTTGGCGCGCGCCTTTGGCCAGGAGGATCGGGCGAGGCATCACGAGCAGCTCGCCGCCGGATTGCGCGAGGCGGTGAGAAAACTGTGCTGGGATGATCAACGCCGGCTCTTCGCGGACACGCCCGGGAAACGGAGCTTCAGTCAGCATGCCAATGTGTTGGCGGTGTTGTCGGGCGCCATCGAAGGCGAAGCGGCGCGCGAGTTAATCGGCCGCGTGGCCCACGACACTTCGCTCATTCAGGCCTCCACCTATTTCCGTTTCTACCTGCTTCGCGCGATGAAGCAGACGGGGCTGGGCGAAGAGTATCTCGCGATGTTGGGGCCGTGGCATGACATGCTCGCAAGAGGGCTCACGACCTTTGCCGAACAGCCCGATCCAACGCGATCCGACTGCCACGCGTGGAGTGCGTCGCCGGTTTATGAGTTATTGGCGACGGTCTGCGGCATCGAGCCGGCCTCGCCGGGTTTTGCGACCGTCCGGATCGAACCCCATCTTGGCCAGTTGCAGCACGCCGAAGGCAAAGTGATGCATCCGAAGGGCGAGATTTCAGTTTCGCTGGTGCGGGAGAACGAGGGATTGCAGGCAAAAATTTTCCTCCCGCCTGGCGTAACCGGGACCTTCATCTGGAAAAGCCAGCGGACGGAATTGAAGTCGGGCGAACAATCCCTGCGTTTTCCCTGAAATCTTCTCAACCGCCGTTGCCCCCATGCGCGCTTCGTGGGCGAGTGCAGGTTGCGCAAGAAATCGCGGAACGTGGCGATCGCGGCAACTTACTGGATGATCAGAGGCAGCTCTTTGCGGACAAGCCGCGTAACGCAGCGGCAGACAGCACGAGATATGAGGGTGTGTGGTACAATTGTAGGCGGAGGGCCGCAGGACATCATGCGCGTCCGGGTCTCCGCGTATTTCCGATTAAATCTGCTTCTCTTAAAAAAAGACCGGGCTGGAAACGCGCCAGGTATAAATCCTGACCTCCCATCGACACCAATCACGCGCTGGCCAGAGCTCCACCCGCCACCGGATCAAGTTTCCCGGCGGAGAAATGCACGCGCCAGCGCTGCCCGCACGCAAAGGGTGCCAACCGAGAGAGCGAACTGCTTGTCATCTATTATATGACGAACAGATCGGGGTGGTCGCACGTGAGAGGATGGCGGGGAGCGGGGGGAGAACAGGAGTGGAGTCAGGAATTCGATGCACACGGGCGGGCGAATTGGAGGGCAGGATTGCCACGCCACCCGCTTCACGGTTCGCGAATCGTTACCGTCTGGTTGATCGCGGTGGGGCGGAGTTCCTGACGCTGGCCGGAGGGCCACTGAATCACAATTTTTTGCACGCGCGTGTCTTCCCCGAGGCCGAAGGTCAGCGTGGATTCCGATTGGGCCATGAAACCCATCGCGGGCGCGACAGTGCGAGTCAGGATGCGGCGGGGTGTGCGCACTTCCACCCGGGCGCCGCCGGCGTCAGGCTGGCTGCGGGTCGCAATCAACTTCAACCGCAACCACGGCAGTCCGCTGCGCTGGTCGTTGCGCAGGATGATTGCGGGTCCGTTATTTTGCGCGATGATGATGTCGCTGTCGCCGTCGCCGTCGATGTCCGCCACGGCGATGCCGCGGGCCACGATGGCATTCGCCCAATTCCCGCCCTCGGCGGCGGGCGCGGGCAGCCAGTGGTTGTTGCGAGTGAGCAGTAATTCCAATGGCGCGGAAAAATCCCGGCCTAATTCAAATTTGTTCACGTCGGGTTCGGCGCGGGCGTTCCCGGAGAAAACAGCGGGGTGGCCGTTGAATTCGTAGTCCAGCAGCGCTGCGCCGAATTTGCCGCGCAAGAGGAGTTGTTGGTCGGTGGACTTGTTTGCGTCGAGCGCGCTGACCGATTGAAACGCAGCCAGACGTTCGTCGGTGTCCGCCGTGTTTCCCAACGGCAGCATGCTCGCCGAAGCCACTCCGGCGGCCGCGCCTTCGCGACGGACATTCGTCCCGAACGCCAATTTTCTAAAAGTGCCGTCGCCCTGATTGAGGAAGAGCGCATTTTCGCTGGTGTGGTAGGAAAAGAGCAGGTCGAGCTTGCCGTCGCCATTGGCGTCGACCGGCACCACCGCCAGGCCCTTGGCCACGGGCATGCCGGTTTGCGCATCGATGTTGCGCAAGCCGGCCGCACCGGGAACGAGCGCAAATTTTCCGTGGCCTTGATTGTGATAAACGGAAGGTAGCGCGCCGATGAATCCCGTGGGCGCACCGTAGGAGCGGCCGATGTCGGCAATGCTGAATGCCATGGCGACCGGAACTTCCTCCGGCCAGCGCGCATAGTGGACGACCACCAAATCAAGCAGCCCGTCTCCGTCGTAATCGATCCAGGTGGCGCCCGTGCTCCACGTATGATCATCGCCCGCGACGCCGGCCGCGAGGGAAACATCCTCAAAGGTGCCATCGCCCTTGTTGTGCAAAAGATGGTTCGCGCCCAGGCAGGTGATGAACAGATCGGGGAAGCCGTCGTTGTCGTAGTCGCCCGCCGTGGCGCCCATGCCTTGCATCACAAAATCCACGCCGGCCGCCTGCGAGACGTCGGTGAAATGGCCGGTGCCATCGTTGTGATAGAGGGTGCAGGCGGCGGTGTGGGTCCAGGCGCCGAGATCCTCCCATGGCCAGGCGGTGCCATTGACGAAAAAAAGATCCGGGTGACCGTCGTTGTCGTAGTCGAACACCACGACGGCGCCGCCGAGTGTCGTCGGCGATTCCTGCGCGCCAGCGTGGTGAACAAACCGGATGCCCGACTGTTCGGTGATGTTGGTAAAGCGGACCGCGGGCAGGGGTTGCGCCGGACCGGTGATGGGAAAGAAACGTGCGAAAGCCACGCTCAAGCCGATGGCCGTGATCACGAGGCTCAGCACCACGGGCACCAAGGGCGGCATGGCGGCGCGATCCGCCGGCCCGGCGGGGCGGGGGGCGGGGGGAAGCTTGGGAGGAGGGAGGGCGGTGCTCACCAGAAAAGCGTGAAAGGGCGTGGACACGTATTGCTTGTCTATCCTTCATCCACCGCAAACCATTTTAGCGATGTCTGACTCCCGCCCGCTTTCCCGTTCGCTGCCCCGCCTGGCGGGCGCGGGTGTCTTTTGGACGCTGGTCGGGCTGGCCTTTGCGAGTCAGTTTTATCTGTCGAATACGCTGCTGGGCCGGTCGGTGACCTGGGGTCAGGCGATCAGTTACACTTTGGCGGACTGGTATGTGTGGGCGATTTTGTCGGTGCCGATCCTGATGTTTGCGCGGCGCTTTCCGCCCGAGGGTGGAAAACCGTGGCGCACGGCGGGCATCCATGTCGTGGCCGCGTTGATCACTTCCCTGGTGTATGTGTTGGTGCGCGCCGGGGTGGGCCAGCTGCACAGCCTGCTCATCCACGAGCCGGTGACTTTCCTGGAGATTTTCCGTCCGCTGCTGGTGACGACGTTTCCCTTCAATCTATTGATCTACGGCGTGATTATTTCCGTCAGCCACGCGATCGACTATTACCGCAAGTACCACGAACGCACGGTGCACAACCTGGAATTGGAAAAGCATCTGGCCGAGGCGCGGCTGCAGGCATTGTTGCGCCAGCTCAAACCGCATTTCCTGTTCAACACCCTGAACGGCATCGCGTCGCTCATGCACAGCGACGTGCATGCCGCCGACAAGATGTTGGTGCGCCTCGGCGAGCTGCTGCGCCTGACGATGAGCCATCCGGGCCAGCCCCTCACGCGGCTGAGCGAGGAAATTTCGTTCATCGAAAAATACCTGGAGATCGAGCGCATCCGTTTTCGCGACCGGCTGTCGGTCAGGTTCGAGATCGATCCGGCGGCGCTCGAGACGGACGTGCCCAGTCTCATTCTTCAACCGCTGGTGGAAAATGCGATTCGCCACGGCATCGAGCCCCATGTCCGGACCGGCCAGCTCGTGCTCAGCGCGCGACGTACGCCCGGGTTTGTCGAGTTGGTGGTGCGGGATAACGGCGGCGGCCAGCCCCCGGGCGGATTCACCCGCGAAGGCATCGGTCTCGGCAACACGCGGGCGCGTCTGCTGGAACTTTACGGCGAACGCCACCGCTTCGAGCTGG
>JANYDX010000114.1 GCA_025363395.1 Verrucomicrobiota bacterium | reverse complement strand
AAGAAAGGCTTGGTGCGGTCCGGGGCGAATGTGGACCAGGGGATCAAGTTCACGGTGACGCCGGTGGATTGCGCAGGGTGTTTTTCGCTGGAGTTCGTCTACGGGGACCCAAAGAAGAATTTCCGCTGGTCCGCAGATCTCACGAAGGACAACGCCGAATTCAGTGGTGACATGGGCACGGGAAAATCGACGCTGACGGCGAGTGCGCATTTCCTGACGCCCGAGATGGCATTGGCCGAAGCGATGTTCTTCTGAGGACGTGACGTTAGTGGAGTATACGTAATTGTAGCTCGGATCGCAGGCGCCGGGGATTGTCGTTCGAGCCGGTAAGATTGAAAACTAAGGCTGGCTTGGGTGGAGGTCGCGGTACTAGCATACAGATGCATGTCCACCCCCGCCGGCTTTGCCGGAAGTCCTGCTTCACTCCGGCCGACGCGCGCCCGGTACTGGGTCATCGTTTTTGCCGTCACCTTGGCGGTGATTCAATACGTTGATCGTGTCTGCATCTCGCAGGCCATGCCGACGATTGCCAAGGAGATGGGTTTGAGTGACACCCAGAAGGGCGCGATTTTTTCGGCCTTCACGCTGGCCTACGCGCTGTTCGAAATTCCCAGCGGCTGGCTGGGAGACAAGATTGGTGCCCGCAGTGTTCTTTTGCGCGTGGTGCTGTGGTGGTCATTCTTCACTGCGGCAACCGGCTGGGCTTGGAACTACGCTTCGCTGCTGGTGACGCGTTTCCTGTTTGGTGCAGGTGAGGCGGGTTGTTTTCCCAATCTGACCAAGGCGCTGAGTACCTGGCTACCGGTGCAGGATCGCACCCGGGCGCAGGCCTTGATGTGGATGGGGGCCCGCTGGGGTGGGGCCTCCGCGCCGCTGCTCGTGGTGATGGTGATGGCGTTTGTGAGCTGGCGGACGGCGTTCCTCATTTTTGCGATGCTCGGGTTGGTCTGGACCGTCATCTTCTACTGGTGGTTTCGCGACAATCCCCGGGACCACGCCGGCGTCAATGCGGCGGAACTCGATCTCTTGAAGGAAAACGAGCAGAACATTCGCGGCCATGGAGACGTGCCTTGGCGAAAAATCCTCACCCGCCCGACCATGTGGTTGTTGTGGGCGCAGTATTTCTGTCTGAGTTATGGATGGTATTTCTACGTCACCTGGCTGCCGGACTACCTCAGATCCGAGCGCGGCATGGAGATGAAATCCAATGTCGTGATGAAATGGCTGGGGGACCATTTGGAAGGGTCCTTCAGTCCGGAATTGACGGTGAAAATGCTGGCGGCCGCGCTCGCGGGGATTCCCCTGCTCTTCGGCGGCTTTGGTTCGCTCTTTGCTGGCCTGGTCGCGAGCCGTTTGATCGCCCGCGGGAGCCGCGTGCTTCTGGTGCGGCGCTCATTCGGGTTCATTGGTCTCGCCGGCGCATCGGCGCTTTTGATGACCTCCTTTTATATCCGGGATCCTTTGTTGGCGATGCTGTCGATGGGACTGGCCAGTTTCTTCAATGATCTCACCATGCCCGGCAGTTGGAGCACGTGCATGGATATTGGGGGAAAGTATGCCGGCACGGTTTCGGGTAGCATGAATATGATGGGGAATTTCGGCGGCATGGCTGGTCCGCTGGTCGTCGGATTGGTCCTGACGATGACCCATCGCGATTGGCAACTCGCCTTTATGATTTCGGCGATCATCTATTTTCTTGGCGCGATTTGCTGGCTCTTTATCGACCCGGTCACTCCGCTGGAAGAACCCGAAAAAAATATCATCCTTCGCGCCGCAAACTGAGTCTATGGGCTAGCGGCGGGAACCTCGGGTTCGCGTTTCGGGCTGGGGTTCGGAGTGGTTGGGGCTGCCGCGGGGACTTTGGATTTTGCGTCGTCGGGATGAGTGGTGCCCTCGAATCCTTCATGCAGCGCTTGGACGAAGCCATGATGCAGGGCGTTGACGATGCTGGTCCACGTTTGGACATTCATTTTTCCCGATTCACCCGAAAAGGGAATGCGGGTAGCAAATTGATTTTTCTCCTTGTTTTTGACCAGTTTCACCATGGCGGAAACTACGGTTTCCCAGAGCCGTTTCCCGAGGCTGGTTTCCTGATTCGGAAGATCCTTGAAATCGAGCTGGTCGACGAAAGGTTTGATATAACCTTCATAGCGGCCTTTCGCCATGGCGAGCTGACCGAAGAGTTCGAATCGTCCCCGCGATACGTCGACATTGGCGTAAGCACGCAGGAAGTCGTTCATCACAGGTAGGGAGACGTCCTTGAGTTCAACGTTCAGTTGCAAATGAGTTTGCTCAGCCAGCGGCTCGATTTTGGTGAACAGGTGCAGTTGCCCGTGTCCGGGTGTTTGTCCGGTGAGGTTGATTTTCGCGGGAAGGGGATCGCCCGCGTCAGACGGTCGATTGCGCAATCCCGTGGCCTTTAATTTTAATTCGGTGACCGCAATATCCACAACAGGCTTCAATGTCGTGTCGGCGTAGCGCAAGACGCCGCCCTCAATCTCCAGATAGGTGATGTCTATCGGGAAGAGATCGTTGATCACGTCCTGCCAGCGGCTGTCGGCCGTCAGCTGAGTGCTTTCATCAGTCGCACCCTGGACAAAATTCAAGCGGCCATTTTTGATGGTAATATCGCTCACGAGCCGGCGATGGAAAATTTCCCGCCAGGCGACGGAGAAGTCGATTTGCTCCGCTGCGAAGTAAGGCTCTTTGACCTGTCCCTCGCGCTTGACGATTTCGAGGTTATGCAACCGGTAGGCACCGCGCCAGACTTGGAGGTTGATGTCGTCCACATGCCCCGCGTAGCCGGGGATATGATCAAGACGCTGGTTGATCGCATGACGGACATAATACGGCGCCGCCACCCGAATTCCGATCAGGATGACGACCAGCGCGAGCAAGATAAACCAGGTTTTTCGCGACCCCGCAATGCGCAGAGCGGGTCTTTTGATTGAACTCGAACTTTGAGGCGATGCCATGCGTTACAGACCGGCCTACGCCGAACCGGTGCCCCGAAACGTGCCGTTGCATTCGCGGGTTCGGCGCCGCGCCCTGCGATTAATATTACGCCTCCTCTGCACTGCTCGCGCTTCAAGACACGCGGTCACGCCTCATTTCGGCGCCAGGACAGTAATGTTTAGTTTCTCAAGAGTGACGCCCAGTTGACGGTCATAGTCGGCGAGCGCTTTTTGATAATCGGATTGAGCGCGGGCCTCGCTGACCTCGGCCAGGGAGAGCATTTCCTGTTGTTGCGCGACGAAAATGGAATTGCTCTGGCCGGCGCGCAGGCGCTTCACCTCCGCATCCAAGGTTGCCTGGGCCAGATCGCGCGACCGTCGCGTGGCCTGGATGCGTTTTTGCACGATCTCGATTTGTGACGCGGCATTTCCGATGAGCACCACAATATTCTGTTCCACCTGCTCTTGGATCGTCTCGGATTGTCGTTGCTGAAGGCGGGCGGCGCGGTAGCGACCGCGCTCGGTGGTGAAGGTGAGCGGTATGGACAGGACCACGCCCCAGTTGTAGGCATTGTAATCCTTCTTTTCGATTTGTTGCCGGGTGAGTCCAAAACTGCCGGCCTGACCGCTGTAGCCATAGCCGCCGACCAAGTCCACGCGGGGCAAGAGCTGGTTGCGTTGGAGGCGGGTGGTGATGCTGTCCCGTTTTAGCGTGAGCCGGGCGCGCTGGTAATCGGGACGTTTTGTCAGGGCGGCGTGGAAATCAGCTGCAGCGTCCACAATCACGATCGGCGCCGGCTCCGGTGGTTCGATCGTCAGATGCTCCCTCAGCAACTCGGGTGTTTTGGTGTCGGTGATGAGTTGCTTAAGTGTGTTTTCGGCTTCGCGCACAGATTGCTCGGCGAAAAGAATGTTCTCCTCCCGTCTGGCCGCGCTGGAATTGGCGAAGGTGACGTCGTATTGGGATGCGCTGCCGGTTTTGAAACGCTTTTGGTTTTCATCGACGAGTTGAAGCGCGAGGTCGCGGGAGCGGATGGCGCTGAGACGGTAGGCGTGGGCGAAGTTCAGGTCATTGTAGGCGAAGATGACATTGGTGACAGTGTCGATCACCGCCTGTCTGAACTCCCATTCGCTCATGCCGCGGTTGATTTGGGCAATGCGGATGGTTGCGAGCGTGGCGCCAAAACCGAAATTGCGCAGCAGGGGTTGCGTGCCGGAAATGCCGGCGAAGGTGCTGAAGTTATCCGCGTACGCGTCAAAAGTGCCGCGGGTATTCGTCGTGGTGGCGCCGAGCTGGTAAGTCATGCCCCAAGGGAGCAGTCCACCGAGATTGAGTCCGTAGTTGTCCGTGTTGATATTGACGGCGGAAGAGGTCAGCCCGGTGTTTGGGTCGGTGTAACCGGGACTGGCATTGGCTGAGTATTGGTAATTGCCGCTGAGCACGGGGTCGAACTTGCCCAGGGACTGGGTCACTCCGGCCGCTGCGATCGAAGCATTAAAGCCGCTGATCTTGATGGCGAAATTCTTGGCGAGTGCGCGCTGGATGGCATCGTTCAATGTAATCGTCCCGCCATGCGCGCTCTCGACCGGCGCAGTTTGGGCTCGGGAAACTGCCGCAAAAAACACGAAGAGAAAGAAAGCGATGATACACCGGGGATTGAGCATGGGTGATTGAATTATCCCCCGCTTTGCAACCGGCATGCCACTGATTAAAATAAAAATATCTCACAACCGGCCAGTGGTTTAAGCGATTTTCGCCTGCTGCTGCATTGTCCTGTGGAGCCGTGAGCGGGACAGGTGAATCCCGAAAGTGGGAACAGCGTTTGGAACGCGCCTGCCCGTGTTTGTCCTGACTCGGAACCGCTGAACTGGATTACTCGTTCCGGAGAGCCGCGAGGGGATCGACTCGGGTCGCCCGACGCACGGGAATAAAGCAGGCTGCGAGCGCTGCGATCATGAGCACGACCGGCGCGAGAGCGAGGGTCAGGGGATCAGTCGACGCGATGCCGTAAAGCAAGCGGCCCACAATCTGATTGAGCGCAAGGTAGCCAGCGAGTCCCACGACCACTCCGATAACAACCAGTTGCGCTCCCTGGCGCAGGACGAGTCGGGCGATGTCGCCCGCACTGGCGCCGAGTGCGAGCCGGACGCCAAACTCGGAGGTGCGCTGCGCCACGGAAAACGCCAGTACTCCATAAACTCCGAGCACGGCCAGGAGCACTGCCACTCCGCTGAAAAGCGAGAGTAGCAGCATGGGAGCACGGCGGGAGAGCGCCACTTCATCCATTCGCTGCTGCATCGTCTTTACGTCAAAAACCGGTTGTTCAGGATCGGCGGAACGCACGGCGGCCCGGACGCTGCCAGCCAGCCCTTCGATATGGCCCATAGGAGACCCGGCGGTGTCGCCGGCGACACGTACCACGAGCGTGAGTCGGCGACCGGGTGCCTGGGCGAAGGGGAAATAGATTGTCTCCTTCGAAACCTGTTCCTCGAGGCTCGCGTTTTTGATCGACGCGACCACGCCGACAATGATCCACGGCTCGTCGTCGCGCATGATCCGCTTGCCCAACGCGTCCTCGCCCGGCCAGTAGCGGTCCACGAGCACGCGATCAACGATGCAGACTTTTTGAGTGCCCAGGTTGTCGGTGTCGGCGAACCAGCGGCCGCGCAAAACGGTGAGACCAAAGGCGCGGAGAAAACCTGGATCGACCTCGCGCACCTGCCCATGAGGACTTGGTGCGCCGGCGGGCACGACGATGTCGGGACTGGAGTAGGATCCCTGGCTGTTATTGCCACTGAAGGGCAGCATGCTCGTCACGCCCACGTCAGTGACGCCCGGCAAGGCGCGTAATCTCGCGACCACGGTATCGTGAAAAGCGACGAGCTTTTGCGGCTGATCGTATTTGGCATCCGGCAGATCAAGGTAGGCGGTGATGACTCCACCTGGGATGAAGCCAGGATTTTCCCGCTGCAATTTTTCAAAGCTGCGGACGAGCAACCCCGCCGTGGAGAGGAGCATCACCGCGAGGGCGATTTCCCCGACCACCAGGGATGCCCGAAGAAAGGTCGTCCGCCGGCCGGCCGAGCCCCGGGAACCTGCTTCTTTCAGGGCTACCGCTGCGTCGCTGCGGGACGCGGACCAAGCCGGCAACGCACCAAATCCGAGTCCGGTGAGCAGTGAACAAAACAAGGTGAAGGCAAACACGCTGAAATCAAGTTCCACGCCGAACGCTCGAGGCAGGGTGGATAGTCCGAGCGAGCCAAAGGCTGCGACGCCCCACTCAGCGACCAGCAGACCGACGAGGCCGCCGCCGCGGAA
>JANYDX010000102.1 GCA_025363395.1 Verrucomicrobiota bacterium | reverse complement strand
CGAGCGTCTCACGGAGCAAGAGCGCAGCCTCGGCTTTGCGCCCGAGCTGTTGGAGCGCGATCACCTGAAGATTACGGGCGCGGAGATTATCCGTGTTCAGCCGCAAGGCGCGCGTGAGGTGCTCGAGGGCGGTTGACCAGTCCCCGCGCAGCCCGTCGATTTCCGCGAGGGCATGATAACCGGCGCCCTGCCAGGCTTGATTCCAAGTGGACTTGTAGAACGCAGCATAGGCGTTTTCGATTTTGTCTGTGTCGTGTGGTGAGGCCCAGGCTTGCTGGCGCAGGCATTGACCGAGCTGATAATGGGATTCGCCGTCGTAGGGATTGGGATTGCGCGAAATCAGGCGGGCGATGCTCGCGCGCAGGTGTTGTTCGGCCTCCGCCAATTCACCGCGGCGCAAATACCAGCGGCCCAGGGCCAGATGGCAGCGGGAGTCGCCCGGGTCGCGACGCAGTGCTTCGCGCCAGTAAATTTCCGGCAGGCGGGTGGCGTGGCGGTATTGTTCCAAATGCAGGCCGATCACGAACAATTCGTCGGCACTCTTCACCTCGGCGGGGGGTGGTGGTTCGACGGCCGGCAGCGGCACGGTGGCCGGGCGGGCGGAGGCGGGCGCGTAGGAGACCAGTTCGTTGCCTTCGCGGGTCAACACGCTGAGCGTGAAATGTTCGGCGGGTATGGTGCGGTCGACCATCGTTTCGAAACGGAGCGGACGGTCGGGGGTGATGGTTTGAATCCATTCGCCGATGATTTTTCGCGAGAGGAGGAGGCGGACGATTGCGTTCGGGTAGACGGCAGTGGTGGCGACGCCGAGGCGGGCGATGCCGTCGCCGATCCAGAGTCTGACGGCGGCATCCCGGTTCGCCTGTTGGACCGGACCGATGGCGCGAATCGGATACCAGTACTGGCTCCAGGTTTTTGTTTCACCCGGTTGAAGAAAGGAAAAGTCGGGCTGGTTGTCCGTATATGCTCCGGACATGAGCTCGATGTAAGGGGCATACTCGCCTTTTTCGTCGGGGACAGTCAGGTTGCGGTCCCACGCGTAGCCGAATTCGTGATTGCCCCAGGTCCACTGTTTCTTGCCCGGCGAAATATGATGGTTGGCGATTTGAATGAGGCCTGCCTGCGCCTTATGGTCGTAGCCTCCGGCAAAATCCTGTTTCGATCCCATGCACATGTAGGAGGTGGGCACGGGGATGTTCGCGTACCAAGAGAGGTCGTTGGACGCGGGTGATTTGCCCTCGGATGTTCCGGTTTTTGCGCGGGTGGGCGGCGGAGGAAATTGTCGGGGTAGTTCGCCGGCTGGAATTCCGTCGCGGGCGCGGGCGGCATAATCAACCCCGTAATATTGTCCGTCACAGAGCGGGTAAGTGCTGGTGGCGCGCTTGGCGTGGTCGGCCACCTGGGTCGCATCGGGTGGAAAGAAGGACTGATACTGCTCGTGAACGCGGGTTGCGACATTGGCCCACCAGAGAAAAGTCTGCACGTCCGGGGTGCGGTTGTAGGCGCGGGCGACCACTTCGAGATAGGATTTCCCCGGATGTAAGCGGACGCCGTGCATGCCCTTCATGCGCGCCATCGGATCATGTTCACTCAACCATACGGTGGCGGAACCGTCGGGAAGTTTTTCAATGGCGACATCCGCGCGCATGAAAGTCGAGGGCCGGTGATGCTGCGGCCAGTTGAACTCGATGCCGCCACTGGCCCATGGGCCGGCCAGACCGACGAGTGCGGGTTTGATCACCGGCTGGTAATAAATGAAATCGTAGCCGTTGGTCTTATCTAGGGCGCGATGAATGCGCCCGCCCAGCTCCGGGAGGATCATCACGCTGATAAATTCGTTCTCGATAAAAACGGCGTCCCAGGTGTGCGGCGCAGCTTGCTCGCTGATGCGGTCGGTGCAGGGGAGGGGATAAACGCGTCCGCTCGAACCCTGATAGACGCGTTTCTCGAGGAACATCGGATTGCGGTCGGGGGCGTGGGGACGGTACGTGGGCAGGACAACCTGCTTGCGATGGACACTGACGGGGGGTGGGGTGGAGGTGCGCACGGAAATGAGGATCATCCTATCTTAAAGGCTGCGAGCCGGGCAATGGACGCCGGTTTGGAAAACCTGCACGATCCGGTGGTGTGATAACTGATCCGTGGGTTACCTTTCTCGTGGGGTCGGTTGATTTGCTTTGGGACTTCTATCCATGAGTCCGCTTTAGCCAAAAGCAGTTGGGTCACCACGAAATACACGAATTGAATACATGAGAGAAAAATTCGACGGCGGCGCTTTATCACCAAAAGGTGAAGCCCGTTTCCCTGGTTTTCTTCAGGAGATCTCACTCTGGGATTTCGTGTATTTGGTATGTTTCGTGGTCATCCTTCTGAAAAGAACGGCTTAGGAGGGTAAACTTACTCCGGCTTGGTCTGAAAATGTAGGAGCCTGTTTACAGGCGATTCGGAACGCCCACCATGGACCAAACCCGGAATCGCCTGTAAACAGGCTCCTACAAAAACGGAAGAAACAGAGGCGTGGTGGTTTTGATCAAAGGCCTGGGGATCTATGTTTTTGGTGCGGAAACCGGCAAGACGAACAGCGGTGGAAATTCCGCTATGCAATCATTGCACTATTTTTCTTTGTCCCACTGCTTCACTATTCCACTCGACTCAGGGCGGGCGGGAGTTGAGGAAGGGGCTGCTGTTGCCGCTCCATGGATCTCCACCCCGAGAACTCAGACTCAGTTCGCTGGTTTACCGACCAGGTGCAGGTGCATCAGGAGGCGTTGCGGTCGTGGCTGAGAGGCCGGTTTCCAGCCGTGGCCGATCCGGATGACATTGTGCAGGAATCACTCGCCCGGGTCTGGCGGGCGCGAACCGCGGGCGCGGTGCAATCACCCAAGGCGCTCCTTTTCACCACCGCCCAAAATCTGGCCCTTGATCAACTCCGCCGGCGGCAGGTGGCCCACATCGAGCCCGTAGCGGAAATGTCCGAGCTGTTCGTCTATGAGGAAGGGCCGACTCCCGCCGACACGACGGCCAACAACCAGGAACTCGAATTTTTGACTCAAGCCATCCAAGCCTTACCCGACCGCTGCCGCCAGGTTCTGACCTTGCGGAAAATCTACGGTCTTTCGCAGAAGGAAATCGCCGCCGAGCTCGGGATTGCGGAACACACCGTGGAAGCCCAGGTGGCCAATGGCATGCGTCGCTGCACCGAATTTCTCGCCCGTTTTGGCCTGCCCTGATCCCGTGGAAACTCCCGAAGAAAAAATTCCCGATGCCGTCGAAACCGCCGCTGCGCAGTGGCTGGCCCGGCGTGATCGCGGGTTGAGTGCCACCGAGCAGGATGCTTATTTGCAGTGGTTGCGTGAAGCGCCGGCCCACGGTGCGACCGTGGCGCGCTTGGAAAATGCCTGGATGGCACTCGACCAGCTCAAAAAATGGCGCCCGGCGCACAGCCAACAGCCCAATCCGGATTTGCTGGCTCCAACCCGACCGCAATCACGCTCCTGGTCTGGATGGCTCGCTGGTGCGGCCGCGGCACTGGTCGCAGTCGGCGCGATTCTTTGGTGGCCACAGGCTCCCGACCAGTCGCGCCACCATCAGGCCATCATTCATCCCGGCCCGGAAAGGCTGAACTTGGAGGATGGTTCCATAGTCGAGTTGAATGCGGGCGCCAAAGTAGAGGTAAACTTCACTCCGGAAGAACGCCGCGTGCATCTGGTGCGGGGCGAGGCTCATTTCACGGTGGCGAAGAATCCGGCCCGGCCCTTCATTGTCAGTGCCGATAAATTTGCGGTGCGCGCGGTGGGCACGGCTTTCACCGTGCAGCTCAATCGCGAGGAGGTGTCGGTCCTCGTCACCGAGGGCAAGGTGCGCCTCGACGAAACTCAACCTGCGACGGATCAGCAGGCATCGGTGGCGCGTGAACTCTCGCATCTCGTCGCGGGCCAGCAGGCGGTGGTCAGCACGATCGAACAGCCCTCCACCACCGCCACGATTCCGCTTCAAGTCCGCGAAGTCACCCCGGCGGAAATCGAGCGCGCTTTGTCGTGGCAGGGTTTGCGGCTTGAATTTGTCGAGATGCCACTGCGCGACGTCGTAGAAGAATTCAACCGCTACAATCTGCACAAGCTGGTGGTCGAGGACAACGAGACCGGCGCGATTGTGATGCAGGGAAATTTCCGCGCGGATAATGTCGACGCCTTTGTCCGCCTGCTCGATTTGAGTTTTGGCGTGACGGCGCTGCCGCGGGGCAACGAAATTGTCCTGCGCCGCGCCCGGTGATGAACCGGGATGGTTCGTTCCACCCGGCCTGATTTTTTCAGGTCGTTTAAAAAATGTATAACGGAATGTTCAGGATGGTTCGTCTACGAGGTGCCCTTACACCCCATGATTAATCCTATTCCGTCTATCCGGTCACACCACCGGAAGTCCCGCGGACTGCTTGTGTCCGTCCTCAGTGCCTTCGCACTTGTCATCGTGGCTTACGCCGCTTCCGCCTCCCGAAAAAATTTCGATCTTCCGGCTGGCGAGGCCACCACCACGCTCAAGACTTTCTCTGAACAGTCGGGGGAGCAGATTGTTTATCCCGTTGATTTGGTCCGGGGCCAGCAGACCAATGCGGTCCACGCTGAGCTGACTTCACTCGAGGCGCTCACGGCGATGCTCGAAAAAACCGGCCTGGTCGCAGTGCAGGATGAGAAGACGGGTGCGCTCGCCATCAAAAAAAGCGCGTTGCCGGAATCGCCGAAGGATGTCTCCCGCCCAAAAATGACTTCGGAAACAGTGAGCGGCGGTCCGGCGCCCCTGGAGGACAGGGAACTGTACGTACTGTCCCCTTTTGAGGTGAGGACCAGCGACGAAAACGGCTACGCCGCCGCGACCTCGCTGGCCGGAAATCGCTTGAACACGGAACTGCGCGACGTCGGCTCGGCCATCTCGGTGGTGACCGCCCAATTTCTTCGCGACATCGGTGCAACCAGCAATGAGACCCTGCTGCAGTACACGACCAACACGGAGGTCGGAAATATTTATGGCAACATGGCCAACGCCGGCAATGGCACCCAGCTCGATGAAACGGGCAAGTTTGCGAATCCTAATCAAAACACGCGGGTGCGCGGGCTCGCGGCTGCCGACCAGACCATCGACTACTTCCTGACAGACACACCTTGGGATAGCTACAATGTTGATCGCATCGACATGCAGCGCGGACCTAACGCCATGCTCTTCGGCCTGGGCAGCCCGGCAGGTATCATCAATGCGGGCACCAAGACCGCCTCCTTCCGCAATCGAGGCCAGGTGGAGTTTCGCTACAGCAAATTCGGCAGCATCCGCAGCACGCTTGATCTTAATCGGGTGCTTATCCCAAACCAGCTGGCGATCCGCATCGACGGCGTTTACAGCAAGGAGAAATTCCAGCAGAACCCCGCCTACCAGACGGACAAGCGCGGCTATGGCGCGGTGCGTTTTGAGCCGGAATTCCTAAACAAAGGGTCCGCTCACACTACGATCAAAGCGAATTTCGAGAAGGGCAACGTGCGGAGCAACCGTCCGCGCAGCCTGACCCCCGGTGACGCGATCACCCCCTGGTTCCTCACCGGGACAGGGACGGGTTACAGCGGGGACGGGTCCACCTTCACCTATTCACAGCTGAACAAAGCGGCCTTGGATGCGCGTGGCTTACAGGACAACAACATTTCCGCGCTCTTGGATCCGACCCGCGGTCAGTTTCCCACCACGCTCCCCAATGGAACGCGCAGTCCCGTGTGGATACCGTATCTCGGTGGACAATTCTCAAGCAGTTATTTCGGAAATCCCATGGCTATATTCGCCAGCGGGGATACTGCTCAAGGCAGTCTGTTCGAGCTGGAGCCCAGCACGGTTCGCGGAATCGGGACGACCGGAGCCATCGACCGGAATATCGGCGGCTTCCCCAACTCCCGCCAGTCGTCGGTCACCATCTACCGCGACTATTCGAAGAAGGTAAATCTGCCCGGCGCCAAGTTCGGCCTGACGCGTAATATCCAACTTTCCGACCCTTCGATCTTCGACTTCTACAATCAGCTGATCGACGGTCCGAACAAATACGAGTGGCAGAACTTCCACCGCTACAACACGAGCATAGCGGAGACGCTGTTCGATGGCAACGCCGGTATCGAAGCTGCGTATGACAAGCAGCACTACGACAACGGACAGCTCAATTTCATGCAGGATAAAAATCAGCAGCTCTTCATCGACATGACGAAGACGGAGGCTGACGGCACCATTAACCCGAACTTCGGTCGTCCCTTTATCGCCGACGCTTCCGGTGGTGGTGGTTCTACGTCTGTCAACCGCGAGGCCCTTCGGGTCACGGCGTATGGTAAATACGACTTCAACCGCGGACAGCGCCGCAACGTGCTGACCCACATTCTCGGTCACCATGTGCTGACCGGGCTCTACAGCGATGATAAGCGCGAAAGTAATTCCAGAGGCTGGG
>JANYDX010000092.1 GCA_025363395.1 Verrucomicrobiota bacterium | reverse complement strand
TGTCGTTGCCCTTCGGGAAATTAAATTTCACATCGGAGAAGGTCGTGCCGCGGATGGTGATTGTTTTCAACACTGCGTCAAAATTCCTGGACGTCTTCAACCAATCTCCGTGCCCTTCGAAGAGCGAGGTGTCGCCCAGCGTTTCGCCCGTGGCAGGATTGGCGACGGCAGAAAGCACAATCGTTTTAGGCTGGCCATCCACAGTGGCATCGATTTCGAGTTGCGGGACAGTCGAGCGGATAAAGTTTTCCAATTCACCATCGAACACAAACGCTTGCAACTTGCCGGCGGCGGAATCAAGGACGAGTTCGAGGTGATAGGCCTCTTCACCCAGCACCACGGGCGTGCCACCGTGAGGCGGCTTGTGTTCGTGTTTGGCCGGCTTGTCCGAGGCCGTCGTGCGGGCCGCCGGCTTACTGCAACCGGTGGCGGCAACCGTCACAACGAGCAGGAGCAGCGCAGTAAGTTTGATTAATTTCATGATGAGCTGAACAAAAGTGAATCAGGTCAGGACAACGGCGAAAGGTTCTCCGCGAGATCAGTGCGATACGCCTTCCACGCAGGAAGCAACCCGCAAAGCGCACAAAGTCCAATCATGCCGAGCGGCGCCCACCACATCACGGGATTGTAGATGAAAGTCTCGAGCAACACTCCCGTCTGCGTCCGGATGACCGCCGACACTCCCGTGAGAATGCCTGCATAAACGGCAAAGGCCGCCAGCATGCCGAGCGCGCCGATGACGGCCGACTCCAGCACAATCGCACTGAACAGCAGCAATCGGCCCGCTCCAAGGGCGCGAAGGATTGCAATATCACGGCGGCGGGCCGCCATCGAATTGTAGATGGCCGCCAGCACCCCCGCCGCCGAAACCAGCGCAACCAGATAGGCGATCAGCGTCAGCACCTGGTCGAACCAGCTGATTTTCTGAAAGAGCTCTGCCATGATGGCACCGATGGGATAAGCAAAGGTCAGCCGGTTCCCCTGTTTGTTGTACATCAGGTCGAGCATGAAGCCCGCCGCCGGCGAACGCAGCTGGATGAGCACCGCGCTGACATCGGTCGCCACTTTTGGGTCGTGTCCGGTCATGGTTTGCAGGCCGTGCAGCGGAATCCAGACCACCTTGTCGGCGGGCGTGTTCGAGGGAGCCAGCACTCCGGTGACGACATAGGTTTCCGCGTGCTGGTTTTTTTCGTCGAAGGCCAAGCCATGGAACGGATGAAATTCATCGCCGATTTTCAGGCGGAGTTTCTGCGCGGCGAAACTCCCCAGCACCGCTTCGCGAGCCGCCGGATCGAACAGCTTGCCGCCCTCGAGCGAGAACTTCCTGCCCGTCGCGTATTCGACGTCACTGAAAAGCTCCGGGACCGTGCCGACGATCCGGAAACCGCGCAGGTTGTCACCGACCGCAATTGGTATCGCCAGCTTCACCGCCGGGTGTTTCTTGATGAACTCGAAGTCGGCCGACGCCACATTGCCCGGCGAAGCCTCCAGGTGAAAAATCGCGTTGAGCACGAGCTGAAGCTTCGAACTGCGGGCGCCCAGCACGGCGTCAAAACCGGTGTTTACCTGGGTAAAGGTTTTTTGCGCCTGTTCCTTCACGACCCACACTGACATCAGCAAGCCGCCGGCGAGGGCGATAGCGAGCGCCGTGATCGTGGTGGAAAACGCATGCTGGCGCAGGCTGCGCCGGATGATCAGCAAGAGGGTCATGACGCGACCTCCTTCAACACACGGTTGATCTCGGAAAAATCCTGAACTTCCTCAAACGCGCCGAGCACCTCCGGGTCGTGGCTCACGAGCAGCAGGCTGGCACCGTTTTCACGACAGGTTTCGCGGATGAGCGCGAGCGCCTCGCGGGCATTCTTGCGGTCGAGATTGCCGGTGGGCTCGTCCGCGAGCACGAGCTTGGGGTGGTTTGCGAGCGCCCGGGCGACAGCCACGCGTTGCTGCTGGCCGGTGGAGAGCTGGCGCGGATAATGCCGCAGCCGTTGGGCCAAGCCCACGCGCTCAAGCATCGCGGTCGCGCGCCCCGGGTCTGCGCCGCCCGCGCCAAAAGCCATGCCCAGCAGAACATTTTCCAGGCATGAATAACCCTGCAGCAGATTGAAGGTCTGGAAAATATAACCAACGCTCTCCGCTCGCAGCCGGTCGCGGGCGTGTTCCGAAAGCACGGCCATGTCAGAGTCGCCAATCTGCACCGAACCCGAATCGGCCGTCAGAATGCCGGCGACAAGGTGCAGGAAAGTGGTTTTCCCCGAGCCGCTCTCGCCCCGGAGCGCCAGATGTTGACCCGCCGCCAGAGAGAATTGCGGCACGTCCACAATAGTTTTGCGCGCGCCTTCTGGCGACACAAACGACTTGCGCAGGGCTGAAATGGAGAGGAGCGACATGGTGAAAAAACGAGACGCGTGAGGCGGGGTCAGATTACAAACAGGCTGCACCCGTCGACTCGTCTGGAGAAGACCAAAAATCCCACATCACCCTAAATCCTTTCTTAAATGTACCTCTTCAGCAGTTCAGCGGGAAATACGCCGTCGGGCCAATTCACTGCAAGCGGACATCGGGGCCTGGGCCAGCACCGCGAGGGTTCGAACCTGGAATAGTCGCAATCCTCCGGCCCACACTTGGCCACAAAGATATTTCATTCATACTGGACAACTCGCCCGGACCAGATGGAGGAACCTGATTCCGCGCCCGGGCTTTTGGTTGGCCTAGTCCGAGCGGGGCGTCTTAGCTGGGAGTCCATGTCGAAGGTCTATTTTTATTATTCGGCGATGAACGCCGGCAAATCGACGGTGCTCCTCCAGGCCAGTTACAATTACCATGAACGCGGCATGCGCACGCTGGTATTTATTCCGGCCATCGATACCCGGAGCGGACCGGGACGGGTGATGTCGCGCATCGGGCTTGAGGCGGAGGCCATGGTCCTCCAGTCCGACGAGGATATCTTTGCCCACGTGAAGGCGGCCCACGCCAGCCAGCCGGTCGCCTGCGTGCTCGTGGACGAAGCCCAATTCCTCACGCGTCGCCAAGTCGAACAATTGACAGAAATCGCGGACCAACTCGGCATTCCCGCGCTATGTTATGGGCTGCGCACCGATTTTCAGGCCCAGCTTTTTCCCGGCAGCGGCGCGCTGCTGGCGTTGGCGGACAATCTGATCGAGCTCAAAACTATTTGCCATTGCGGGCGCAAGGCCACCATGAATCTCCGGGTCGGACCGGACGGCCGGGCCGTCAGGGAAGGCGCGCAGGTGGAGATCGGCGGCAACGACCGCTACGTCGCCATGTGCCGCCGCCATTTCAAAGCCGCCCTCACCTCATGAATAAAACCCCCGCACTTTCCGCCGTTCTTCTCGCCGCCTTTACCATGTCCATCGCCACGCCCCTGTCCGCTGCCAGCCAACTGATGTTCGTCGGCACCTACACGCCCAAGGAAGGGTCCAGTCGTGGCATTTATGCCGTGCGACTTGATTCCACCACCGGCGCATTGAGTGAACCGGTGCTGGCCGCCGAGGCCCCCAGTCCGACTTTTCTCGCCTTGAATCCGAATGGCCGCGTGCTCTACGCGCTCGGCGACAGCAGCGCCATCAACGGCACGCCCGGTGGAGCGGCGCTGGCATTCGCCATCGATCCCGCCACAGCCCGATTAAGTCCATTGAACGCGCAACCCACGGGCGGCGCATCGCTCGCGCACATCGGCGCCGATGCCACCGGCGCAACGCTCGTCACCATTAGTTATGGCGGCGGGCAGATCACTTCTTTTCCGCTGGGAGCCGACGGCAAGATCGGCCCGCGCCAAAGCGCACTCGTTTCCACCGGCCCACTCGGTCCGAAGACTGAGCGTCAGGATAAACCGCATCCGCATTCGGTAACTTATTCCCCCGACAACCGCTTCGCCTACGTCTGCGATCTCGGGCGCGACAAAATACTTTGCTATCGCCTCGATCCGGCCAAGGCCACGCTCACGCCCCAAAGTGAATTTGCGACCGCGCCCGGCGACGGTCCACGTCACAGCAAATTTTCGACCGATGGCCGTTTCTTTTACGTGATTAATGAGCTGGCCAGCACCATCTCCGTCGATCGTTGCGATCCGGCGACCGGAGCGCTGATCCTACAACAATCTGTTTCCACGCTCCCGAAAAATTTCACCGGGACCAACACGACGGCCGAGATCCGCCTTCATCCGAACGGACGTTTTGTTTACGGCTCGAACCGCGGACACGACAGCCTCGCGGTATTTGCGCGCAACCCCGAAGACGGCACCCTCAAGCGCATTCAAATCATCCCCTCCGGCGGCGTTCAGCCACGCAATTTTTGCCTCTCACTCGACGGCAGCTGGCTGATCTGCGCGAATCGCGAAAGCAATAACCTGGTGGTCTTCAAAGTCGATCCGATCACCGGCTTGCTCACCACGACCGGACATACGGCGACCGTCCCGCAAGCCGTGTGTGTGCTGTTCGTACCCGCTAGCACTTAAGGAGGCAACCGACTATCTCTGTCGCGCACGCAAGCGCAGGAATCCACTCAGGAACCTGCGGCTGAAGATTCAACGGCGGCGCCGCCGAGCCGAAAACCGGGCTGCACGTGAAAGCTCGTCAATTCCAAGCTTTCTTTGCAGGCTTAGCCCGCGTCGGTGTCGTTAAAGAAATCCGCGGCGGACACCGTGCCGGTGGGCGCGGCCTGTCCATTGCGCGGATGATCGAGACTCCTCGAAATTGCTGGCCGGACGACGCGATTGCGGCTCGCACCGCCATTCGTACCGAGCACCACCGCCGGACGCTTCACCATGACCGGACGCGCGGGCGCGGCCGGCTCGGTGCTCATATTCGCGACCACGGCGGAAGAACTTTCCACGAGGCTCATGAGTTGGGCGACTTCCTGGCGAACTTCCTCGGCCTGGGTCTTCAGTTCCTCGGCGGAAGCGGCGGACTGTTGCGAAAGAGCGGCATTGCTTTGGGTGATCCGGTCGATGCCGTTGACGGCTTCGCTGACCTGGGTGATGCCCTTGCTCTGTTCGTGAGAGGCTTGGGCGATCTCCGCCACCATCTCGTCGAGCCGGCGGATGCGTTCGACAATGGCGGAAAGATTCGTCGCGACCTTTTCGCTCATTTGCGCGCCCTGCGTGCTCTTGACGGTGGAGTCGGAAATGCGGTCACTCGTCTCGCGGGCGGCGGCGGCGCAGCGTTGTGAGAGACTGCGCACTTCATCGGCGACCACCGCAAACCCGAGTCCGGCTTCTCCGGCGCGGGCGGCTTCGACGGCGGCGTTGAGTGCGAGGATGTTCGTTTGGAAGGCGATCTCGTCGATCGTCTTGATGATTTTTGAAATTTCGCTGCTGGACGCCTGAATGGCGCTCATGGAGGCCTTCATTTGTTCGACATCGCCCGCACCGGCGTCGGCCGTTTGGCGGGCTTCCTGGGCCAGACGCTTGGCGTTTTGGGCATTCTCGGAATTGCGGTTCGTCATGCTGGACACTTCATGAAGAGCGGAGCTGGATTCCTCGAGGGCGGCGGCTTGCTGACTGGCGCCATCGGCCATCGTGAGGGCCGCCTGAGCCACCTGAATGGCGGAAGATTTGGTTTTATCGGAACCGGCGGCCAGGTGCGGCGCTATGCTGCGAATGGGGCCGGTGACTCCGCGAATCACCATCCAAGCCGCCACCAGACCGAAGAGAATACCGGCGACCGTAATACTGAGCAGAATGAGTTCGTTGCGACGCTGGCTGACGCGAATGCCCACCTCGATGGTATCCTGATAAGCCTGCAGGGATTTGCTGAGCTGGCCGATCGTGGCGGTGAATTCAGGCGCGATGCGGTTGATGCCATCGGTGATCAACTCATCGCGTTTACGTTTTGATTCCACCACCCCTTCGATGCCGCTGCCGTAGGCGATGCCAGCCTCGCGCAACGAAACGAGCCGGGCGGTCTTTTTTTCATCTTTGAGCGTGGCATCAAGTTTTTCCAGTTCCGCCTGATCTTTTTCAATGAGCTCAATTTGCTTGGTGACGAATTGCAGGGAATCGCGGGCGGCTTGCGCATCCTCTTTTTTGGAGGTCTTGAGAAAAGTGGCGACCTGAGTGCCGCATTCGAAAAACGAGCGCAGGGCATTGGCGACCCGGAAGGCGCTGTTCATATCTCCCTGGGCCTTCGCCTCGGTCATCATGGACTGCAAGCCGTCTTTCATTTCCAAACCCTTCGGTCCGAGGATTCCATCCTCGACCTGAATGCGCTGGGTGTTGTTTTCCACCAAGCTGAGGAAAGTCTGGTGATAGCGACTGAGCAATTCCTTCGCGGCGGCGATCTGCTTCGCACTCTCCGGCTCGAGAATATTTTTTTCCGCCAGGGTTATTTCCTCCAGCAGGAGCTTGTGCGCGGCCTGGTAGGCCTGGCTGCTTTGGACAGAGCCATTGGCCAGAAATTCATTCACCTGGACCTTGAGCGCCGTCATGGTCGCCTCCAAGGAAAGGGCGGTATGCGATTCACCGGCACTGACCGAGAACATGCGGAATTTGTCACCCGCCGTGGTCAGCGCATAGCGCGCGACACCCGCGAGGATCGCCAGCAGGCCAATGATGACAACAAAACCAAAGGTAATTTTCTTACCGACTGTCAGGGTGACCTTGGACATAGGAATTGGGGGATGAGCTAGCAGAAAATCAGCCGGGATTAGGACGCTTCAAATTTGATGGGAATGGTAACCTTGATTGAGACCGCCACGCCGTCCTTTTTGGCAGGCTTGAAACGCCATTTTTTAACCGCGGCGATAGCGGGTTGTTCGAGTTCGGCATGACTGGATTTGACGACCGAGGGCTCAAGAACGTTGCCCTTGTCATCAACCGTGAAGGTGACGGTCACCAAGCCAACACTGCCGCTGCTCGCAAACTTGCCCGGCACCTCTGGGGGAGGCATGCGGACAGGCACGGGCGGTTCGGTTTTCTCGTCTGCTTTCAATGAAAAAGTCGGCAAAAGGAAACAAGCGAGCAAGAGAAGAGTCCTGCGGAGCTGTGGAATGAGCGGCTGCATAAAATCAACATCGACCAAGCGGGCTCCAACCTAAGGGCTTTTTTGAGTCCAACTGGGCGGTTTAGGTAACATGACCCAATCTGATCGGGACCAACGCGACTGGTCGACCGGACCCTTCAACCCCAGAGCACCGAATTACTTGCAGTCGCAAGCACCTGGTGGCAGCTTCCCCCCCAGCAACCCCGGTCGATGACCTGCCTACGGAAAATATTTTTCGGCAATTTGTGCATGGGGCTGGCCATTGTCGCCGGAGCAGGGCTGAGCCGCGCCAGCGAGGTCACGAGCCGGGATTTGGACGAATTGCTGACGCAAAACCACAACTTGCAACGGGAGGTGCAAAAGCAGCAGCAACAAATCGATGAACTGCGCCACAGACTTGATGAGGTGCAAAATAAAGAGATCGTTAAAAATCCGGACCACAATCCGGTGGCGCCGGAACCGGCGGTCCCCGTTCGCTTGGAATCACCGGTCCTGCGCGCCGGCCGGGAGATTCGGGTGAGTGGCGAGGTCGGGCTGGGCTTCTTCAGCTCGGGACGCGACGGCGCCTTTCCCAATGCCGAATTTCGCGTGGATGAGGCCCGGATTTTTCTGGAGGCACCGGTGTGGAAGAAGGTCTATTTTTTCACCGGAATGGAACTCGCGACCCGGGAAAGCCGAGAAAGCAACTTACACCTCGGTGAATTATATGCGGATATTGAAGACGTGCTGGCCGGAGGGCACAACCAGAGGCTGAATTTGCGACTTGGCCGCTTCAACATTCCCTTTGGCGAGGAATATCAATCCCGCAACGTCATGATGAATCCGTTGATCACCCATTCGGTGGCGGACATCTGGGGAATTGATGAGGGCATACAAATCTACGGGACCTTGGGCTCGTTTCAGTACAACCTCGCCGTCCAAAACGGAGGAGCCGATACTAGGCGCGACTACAACAAGGACAAATCAGTCACTGCGCGATTGAGCGTGGAACCGGTGAAGTCACTTCACCTCAGCGTGAGCGCGCACCGGACCGGCAAGCTCGACGTGGCCAAAGACATCTCATCGGAGATTTGGTTTGGCGGGGAGTATCTGGGCCCGTTGGGCGCGCCGGCGACGACGCAGACCTTCCAGGCAAGTTTCTTCGAGCTTGATGCGGAGTGGCATTGGTCGGCCGGCCACGTTACCGCCACCGCCGGAGCCATGCGGGTGGACGATGATCGTCCGGCGACGAACGATGCAAGGACGGCGCGTTTCCATAGCATTGAAATCGTGCACCAAATCTCCCCGAAGTTTTATGGCGCGGCGCGATTCGGGGAAATCAGCATCGCCCAAGGCTACCCGCTGGTCGGTCTGGGCAATTATGCGAAATTCTACTACGCCAGCCCGCCGACAAAAAATCTGCAACGCCTGAGTCTCGGCTTGGGATACCGGTTTGCCGAACCCTTGATTTGGAAAATGGAATACAGCTGGGAAACCGGTGATTTCATCACCGGGGTTTCCCGGAATAACGACGATATGTTCTCGACCGAAATCGGTCTGAAATTTTGAGCACGCCGTGAGAAGATCCAAAATTTTCGTGCTGTGGTTGGGATTATTCATCTCCACCAGTCTCGTCGCCGGAACCATTACCGGACTCGTGAATGCGCAGGGAGCACCTGAGTCCGGCGGCGAATCGGGTAGCGGCGGCGCCTATCAAAGCCGGCGCTATAAGTTCGCCGAGAAGGTGGACTATGACCGGCTCACTGATTTCGTCATCTATCTGGATGAGCCATTGGCGAACATCACCTTCTCCCCCAGTGCGACGCCGGCGGCCATCACGACCCAACGGAACGCGATTTTCGATCCCCACGTGCTTCCAATCGCAGTCGGCACCACCGTGAAGTGGCCGAATGAGGACGAGATTTACCACAACGTCTTCTCGATGTCGGACGCCAAGCAGTTCGATCTCGGACTCTATCACCAGGAAAAGGTCCCGCTCCTCACCTTCGACAAGCTGGGACGGGTGGATGTGTTTTGCGCGATTCACAGTCAGATGCATTGCATCATTTTGGTGGTGCCCAACCAGTACTTTGCGAAGGTTGACGCCAACCAGCGTTTCGTAATCAAAAATGTTCCCGCGGGCACCTACCAACTACGGGCGTGGCACGAACGGCTGCCCAGCCTCGCCAAGGAAGTGGTGGTGCCGGCAGAGGGGGAAGTTCGGGTGGATTTCACTCTCGGACTAACCGCTTTGCCGAAATACTGAGATCACGCATGAGCGAGCCGGGACAAAAACTTCGATTCAGTTTCCAGACCAAGGTGCTTGTTCCCGTGCTGGCCGCACTCGTCCTGCTGCCCGCCATCACCCTCTGGATCGTGGACCGTTCCATCAGCGCGCAAATGCAGGAGGAAGCCCGCCACACCCTGGTGACGGCTGAAACCGTTTTCAAACAGACCCTCGACTTTCGCTCCCGGGATCTTCTGACGCGATTTCGCAACGCCGTGAATGAACCCAACTACCGGGCCATCGTCCAGCTCGCGGCATCGAATGACCCCCTGGCCCGCGAGACCGTCAGCAAGTTTTTGTTGGGCCAGCTCGACAACTATGGCGACGACTTTGAAGCGCTGCTCCTTGCTTCTGGCGACAACCCGCCGCAGGTCGCCACCCGCCACAGCAATGCCGGCGACACCGAGGGATGGACCAAAATCACGGCGTTGCTCACGCGGTCCGCACTGCAAGGCGAAGCGGCGCACGGCACCTTGGAATACGGCGGGCGGGTGTATCTCGTCGTCGCAGTACCCGTGTATAATTCGGACCGCACCGCCCAAGCCGGCGCCCTGATCATCGCGAGCCGCATCAGCGAGTCCGTCTTGCAGGATCTCAAGTCGCTCACCGGCGCCGAAATCCTGCTGATCGCGGACAACTCCATCACCGCCTCCAGCCTGCACCAGGTTGATCTCCCCGGAGTGCGGTCCGGCATGCTCCCGCCTGATGCCCCCAGCGGAACGAAAATCATTCCGGTTGAACTTCATCAGGAGCATTACCTCGCCCTGAACAACCGCTACGAGGACCGCGATCCCCATGGCGGCTTCCGCTATCTCCTGCTCTCCTCCTACGAACAGCGACTGCTCGAACGGGATCGCAATCGCACCACCTTGCTGGGCGTGAGTGTTGTCGGCATTATGCTGAGCGGATTTCTCGTGTGGTGGCTGATCCGGCGCATCACCCATCCCCTCGTGGAACTGCGCGACAATGCCGAGGCGGTGGGCCGGGGCGATTTTACCCGGCGCATCACGCGGTTTTCCAACGACGAATGCGGGGCCGTCGCCGTGGCCTTCAATGGCATGACCGACAATCTGCAGGCCTCGCGCGCCGATTTGGAAAAAGCCGTCGGCTCCCTCAAGACGGCCCAGTCACAGCTCATTCAAAGTGAAAAGCTTTCCGCCGTGGGGCAATTCGTCGCCGGGGTCGCGCACGAGCTGAACAATCCGCTGACCTCCGTCATCGGCTTTTCGGATTTATTGAAGCACACCGACCTCGATCCGAAGTACCAGGACTACGTCGACCATATTTCCAAGAACGCCACCCGCTGCCACAAAATCGTGAACAGCCTGCTGGGCTTCTCCCGCCAGCACGAGCCCGAGCGAAAACCGGTGAACGTCAACGAACTCGCGGACGCTGTCATCGATATCATCGGATACGATTTGCGAGCGAGCAACATCACCCTGCGCAAGGAATATCAGCCCGACCTTCCCGCGATCCTGGGCGACACCCACCAATTACAGCAGGTCGTGCTCAACATCCTCAGCAACGCACGGCAGGCCCTCGACACCTTCCGTCGCGACGGCCAGATCGTACTGCGAACCGGCTGCACCGAGACTCACGTGTGGCTGCGCATCCAGGACAATGGGCCCGGTATCAGCAAAGAAAACCTGAGCCGGATTTTCGATCCCTTTTTCACCACGAAGCCGCAGGGCAAGGGCACCGGTCTGGGGCTCAGCCTCTCCTATGGCATCATGCAAGAACACCGGGGCCGCATCCATGCCGAAAGCCCGCCGGGAGCAGGAACCGAGTTCGTGCTTGAGCTGCCGATTGCGGAACCCGGGCCAGCGGCGGCACCGCTTAAAAGCAAATCCGCCCACCCGCTCCCAGCCATGACGCCCAGCCTGTACATCCTCGTGATCGACGATGAAGAATCCATTCTGCACCTCACGCAGGAAGTGCTGAGCGCGGAAGGCCACCAGGTGGAAACGGCCGGCAGCGGTTTGGCCGCACTCGAACTCATCGGACGCAACCGCTATGATGTCATCATTTGTGATTGGAAAATGCCGGGGCTGAGCGGCATCAATCTATTCCAGGAATTGCTCGTGAAAGATCCCGCCGCCGCGAAACGCATGCTCTTCATGACCGGTGATGTGATCAAGAATACCTTTCAGGAATTCCTCCAAAAGCACTCCCGCACGTGCCTGTCGAAGCCCTTTGCGCTGCGCGAATTTCATCTGGCGATCGGCCGGATGCTCAGCGCCCGCTGATCTTCAATAGGCACTTTCTCCCGGCGCAGTGGGAAGCACCGGACGCAAAGTGAGCACAAGATAGTAGGCCGCCACCGACAGAATCGCGCAGACCAGCAAAAACCAGTCACCGTGCTGCGTGTAGAAACTCTGCCGGTCGCGCCAGCGCAAATCACGCGTGACTTTGACGGTTTCGCCTCCACGGAAATACACACTACCATCCTCGTTTTTCAAGGTGGCGCGAATGTTGCCAAACTCATCGATCCAACCGCTCCAGCCGCCGTTGCCACAACGGATGACGGGGCGGCGGGTTTCCACGGCCCGAAGCACCGAATGAGTCGCGTGCTGATAAGCCGCCCCGCCCTCGCCGTACCAGGCGTTGTTCGTCAACACCGCGAGCATTTCCGCGCCGGAGCGAACGCTGTCCCTCGCCAAGTCCGAAAAAATATCCTCGTAACAAATGAGCACGCCCACCGGCACGCGGCTGGCACCCACCGGGAGGAGGAACGGATGCGCATCGGTGCCGCGCTCGAAATCGCCACCGATCGGCACAATTTTTTCCAGCCAGCCGAACACGGGGCGCAGCGGGATATATTCGCCAAACGGGACAAGCTTGCGCTTCGCATACATTTCGCCCGCCACCCCGCGGATGGGATCCACGACCGTGGCCCCGTTATACCATAATTCACCCGAACCGCCCGGCTGGGTATAAACTGTACCGAGGAGAAGGGTCTTCCCGGTGGTCTGCGCGACCGAGTGCAGCCACGAGGCGACATTGGGATCACGATATAGCGGCCACGGTGTGACCGATTCGGGCCAGACGACGAAATCAAAAGCGCTCGCGCGACTGGTATCCGAGGTGACTTTCTCAATGATTCGCAGCACTTCCATCGCTCGGGCCGCATCCCATTTTTCATCCTGCGGGATATAAGGCTGAATGAGCGCAACGCGCGCCAGCGGGACACGTTTCTGGTCCAGAAAATCGCTGAGAAACGGAAACGTGCCTGCCATCAGGAGGATCAGCGCGATTGAAAATTCCGGGCTGCGTTTGCGCAGACCGGTTGCGCCCTCGAAGAAAATCCGATGGGCGTAAGCCGCGGCGCCAAGATTGAAAAAAGCCAGAATGAATGAAACGGAACCCGCTCCCGCGTAAGAGGCACTTTGCAAAATCAACGGACGCTGCCACTGGCTCGCGGCGAGCGGCAACCACGGGAATCCACCAAAAAGCGTCGTGCGCACCCACTCGAGCACCACCCACAACGCGGCGAGCCCCAGCAAAACCATGATGCGCACCATCGCCGGATGACCGGCCAACCGGGGAATCGTCCACCAGGCCGCGAGATACCACACGCCAATGATCACGCCGACAAATGGTCCGAGGAGAAACAGCCCCACCCAGGTGACATGGTGCAACCAGCCCAGGATGATGGTCCACGCCACCACCTGCGCACTCAGGACAGTCCAGGCAAACACCTTGAACGCCGGCCTGCGGTAAGCCCAAAACAAAGCCGGAAGCGCGAACGCATAAGCCGCCTCGCCGGTGGTGTACGGCGGAAATGACACGCACGTGAGCACGACCGTGAACACAAAGACCCCTAGCGACCAAGCCAGCTGCGGCTGCCGCTGCCAGAGCGTCAGCTTGGGCTCGTAGGGATCGGAAGTCTCGGTGGCTGGCTGGGACACGTCAGGCCGCGCCGTGGCAATTTTTGTATTTCTTGCCACTGCCACACGGACACGGATCGTTGCGACCGACTTTGGGGGTGTCGCGCCGGATAGTGATGGTGGGAAGCTTCACTTCCTGCTCAGGCGGAGTGGCGGGCGCCGTGCCGGATTCAATGGCGGCGGATTGCGTCGCAGCGGCCAGCGCGGTGGGAGCGGCCGCCGGCCCCTGCAGCTGGGCCGAACGGGAGAGGATCGCGAAAAGATTTTCGAACGCATCGCGATTCGTCGCAGAGCGGAAAAGGCTCGTGCAAATCTGCAGTCGGACGTTGTTCATCAGTTCCTCGAAGAAACGGAACGCCTCGCCCTTGTACTCGGAAAGCGGATCTTTCTGGCCGTAACTGCGCAGACCGATGGAGCGGCGGAGCTCTTCCATCTCGGTGAGATGTTCCTGCCAGTGGTGATCGATGGCGTTGATAATAATATATCGCTCAAGTCCGCCGAGCGCCGCGGAATCTTCCACGGATTCCTTGAGCGCATACGCCTGCCGGATGCGTTCAACGAGTTCCTTGAGCATCACCTCCACGTCACGGCGCCCAGCCAGTTCTTCCACTCTGGCACTGACGGGGAAATGGGAATTCAGCCAGCCGACCAGGCTTTCGATGCTGGCCGAGGAAGGACCGCCCTTCTCACCGACCCCGGCCGACTCCAGCCGGCTCGCCAATTCTTCCTCGATCATCTCGAAGATAATCCCCTTGGGCCGCTCCTCGTGCAGCGCGCCGTTGCGGATCCCGTAGATGACTTCGCGCTGCTTGTTGAGCACGTCGTCGTACTGCAGCAGGCGCTTGCGAATTGAGAAATTCTGCTGCTCCACCTTCTTCTGGGCCGACTCAATCGAACGGTTCAGCAGGGAATGCTCCAGCTCCTCGCCCTCCACCATGGCGCCTTCCATGATGCGGGACGCGAGATTGCCCTGCAGAAAGAGCCGCATGAGATCATCCTCCAGCGACAGGAAAAACTTGGTGAGGCCCGGATCGCCCTGACGGGAGCAGCGTCCCCGCAACTGGCGGTCGACGCGGCGGGATTCGTGGCGCTCGGTGCCGACCACAAACAAGCCGCCGAGTTCGCGGACTCCTTCGCCGAGTTTAATGTCAGTACCGCGACCGGCCATGTTGGTGGCAATCGTGACGGAACCCCGATGCCCGGCGCGGGTGACGATCTCGGCTTCCTGCTGGTGAAACTTGGCGTTGAGCACGGTGTGGATGACACCCGCACGTTTCAGCATGCGACTGAGCACCTCCGACTGTTCAACGGTGACCGTACCAACGAGGACCGGCTGACCGCGCTGTTGTGCTTCCTGGATCTGCTTGACCACCGCATTGTACTTATCGCGGCGGGTCTTGAAGATGGAGTCGTTTTTATCGATGCGGATACCGGGCTTGTTCGTGGGAATCTGCGTGACGGAGAGCTGATAGATCTCGTGAAACTCCGTGGCTTCGGTCTCAGCGGTGCCGGTCATGCCGGCCAGCTTTTCGTACATGCGGAAGTAATTCTGGATGGTGACCGTCGCGTACGTGCGCGTCTCCCGCTCGATGTTGACGTTTTCCTTGGCTTCGACGGCCTGATGAAGGCCATCAGACCAGCGGCGGCCCGACATGATGCGGCCGGTATTTTCGTCCACGATGACAACCTTGCCATCCTGCACGACGTACTCGACGTCGCGCTCATAAAGTGCGTAAGCCCGCAGGAGCTGCGACAGCGCGTGAATGTCCTCGGACACGACTTCGTAGCGGGATTGCGCCTCGCGCTTGGCCTGGTCTTTTTGCTCGGGCGTCAGCGCGGTTTCCTTTTCGAGATCGATGAAGATGGTCGCGAGATCGGGCAGGACAAACGCGTCGGGATCGGTGGGACGGAGCGTGGTGCGACCCTTTTCGCTGAGATCCGCCTGATGATTTTTCTCGTCGATCGTGAAGTACAGCTCCTCCTTGAACTTGTAGAGCTCGTCCTTGTTGAAATCGCTGTGCATCTCGACATCGGTCTTGTCGAGGAGCTTGCGCCACTCGGGATTTTCCTGGAGGCGCAGCAACAGTTTGTTTTTCGGCATGCCCAGTTTGACCTGGAGCATTTTCATGGCGGCGGTCTGCCGGTCCTCGGCGGTGATGCCGGGTTTTTCCAGGAGGTCGCTGGCTTCCTTGACCAAGTGGTTGACCAGCCGGAGCTGATCGCTGACCAGGGAGGCAACCCCGGGCTTGAGCCGGGTGAAGGGCTGCTCGCGCTCAATCGGGGCGGGACCGGAAATAATGAGCGGCGTGCGCGCTTCGTCCACCAGGATGGAGTCAATCTCGTCAACGATGCAGAAGAAGTGATCGCGCTGCACCTGGTCTTCCTTGCGCGTGGCCATGCCGTT
The DNA here is from genome assembly GCA_025363395.1 of Verrucomicrobiota bacterium. Lineage (GTDB taxonomy): Bacteria > Verrucomicrobiota > Verrucomicrobiia > Opitutales > Opitutaceae > Lacunisphaera. The sequence continues at coordinate 1,136 of JANYDX010000092.1, read as the reverse complement.
GTCGCGCAGGTAGTCGAAACCGAATTCGGAAGCCGTGCCGTAAGTGATCCCGCGATTGTACATTTCGCGCCGGATCTCCGAGTGCATTTGCTGCTGGATGCAACCGACGGTGATGCCGAGAAAATTATAGATGTGCCCCATCCACTCGGAGTCGCGACGGGCGAGGTAATCGTTGACCGTGACAAGTTGGGCGTTTTTGCCCGTGAGGGCATTAAGATACAGTGGCAGCGTCGCGACGAGCGTCTTGCCTTCGCCGGTCGCCATTTCGGCAATGCGACCCTCATGCAGCGTGATCCCGCCGATCAGCTGCACATCGAAGTGCACCATGTCCCAAGTCAGTTCATGATCGCAAACCTGAACCTGGCGGCCGCAGAGCCGGCGGGCGGCATTTTTGACGGCCGCGAAAGCCTCGGGGAGAATCGCATCGAGGGCTTCGCCCTTGGCGATCCGCTCGCGGAACTCATCAGTCTTGGCCCTGAGTTGTTCATCGGAGAGCTGCTGGTATTGCAGTTCAAACTCGTTGATACGAACGACGATTGGGCGGCACTTTTCAACGTACTTACGGTGGTGACGGCCGGAAAATTTCTTGAAGAGGAGGCTGAGCATTGAAGGGGTGGAATGAAAACTACCACAGACAGCTTGGCAAATGACAAAATATGTCACGATTTGAAGGCGCAAGCCCCTGCCCCGCAAGGAGTGCATAAAGAAAATTTCAGAGTTTGCACGCCGCCTGCTATCGCTAAGGTCAAATCATTCGCATGGCTACCCCCCGATCTCCCAAACGTCCTGCCAGCACTAACGGGCTTCCTGATGCCTTTAAGAACTACGCCCCGGAGGCGTTTTATGATGAGATGATTGCGCCCGACGGGACCATCCGCCCGCACTACCGGCACTTTCTCAAGCACTTTGGAGCTGTCGGCCCGCAGGAGTTTGAAGCCAAACGCCAGGCGGTGGACCTCGCTTTTCTGCGCCAGGGCGTGACCTTCAATGTGTACGGTGACTCGCAAGGCGCCGAACGCATTTTCCCTTTCGATCTGGTACCGCGGATCATCCCCGCCGACGAATGGGAAAAACTGGAAGCCGGCCTTGTGCAACGGATCACCGCGCTCAATCTTTTCCTGCACGATATCTACCAC
>JANYDX010000048.1 GCA_025363395.1 Verrucomicrobiota bacterium | reverse complement strand
ATTGCGCAAAAGAACGGACCATGAGTCCCGTACCGATAAGTAGAATCATGGCGAACGCCGCCTGCAGCATGACCAAGCCACTGCGCAGACGCACCATTCGCCCGCTCTCGCCATGAGCCGGTCCGCCTTCTTTGAGTGAAGTGTTGAGATTTGCCCTGAACAAGCGCCACGACGGCACCACCACAATCATCACGCACGCCAAAACACTCAAAGCGCAGATGCAGCCCAATGTGGTCGAATCCCAATAGTTTTTATAGCGCACAGCCGGATTATTTTGCAGTAAGGTAAACAGTGCCGGGAAAAGCCAGCATGCCGCCAACGCCACCACCACGCTCGCCGCAAGGGCCAGCCCGACGCTCTCAAGCAGGAGCAAACGCACGATGCGCCAGCGGCTCCCACCCACTGCGAGGCGGATGCTCAGCTCACGCCGCCGGCCCATCAGACGAACCAGCATTAGATTCATCGCATTGAGACAGGCGATGGCGTAGAGCAATCCCGCCGCAATCAACACCAGCCAATAGGAATCGGTCCGGCGCAGATAAGTCAGTTTTTGCAACGCAGGTAGTTGCCCGGCAAAAACCGGCTCGGCCCACGCTGGCAATCCTGTCAGTTTAACGGTCCCAAGCGCCGCGCTCGCCTGCTCCGGAGTAACCCCCGGGGCCAGCCGGCCCACCGCTGCATAAAAGAATAACGCCAGCGGCTGCGCAGGATCAGGATTGCCAGTCAACGGCCGGTAAACATCCCCATTAAAACCAGTCGGAACCGGTTGAGCCGCGGCGAGCACCCCGACGACAGTGCAGACCTGCTGATTAATAATCAGCTTCTGTCCCAGTACATCCTTCGCGCCTTGGAATTTTTCACGCCAGAACAGATCGGTAATGACGACCACATCACCGGCACCAGCCCGGTGCTCCTCCGGTAGAAATACCCGACCCCGCGCGGGCGCGATACCGAGGGTTTGGAAGGAATTAACGGTGACATTGGTCACTGCGGCCACCCCCAGTTCGCCATTGATTACGATATTACCCTGTCCGCTGGTTACGGCGGCAAAACCACTGAAAGCTTTTGTCTCCTCCTGAAATGCCTGCAATTGTACGCCGTAACAAACAGGCATGAACTGTTTCTTCGGAGACTGGCTGCCGATCAGGTAAAGTTGTTCGGGATGCGGATACGGCTGGGCACGTAAGAGAATCCACGAAGTCAGATCAAAGGCTGCCGTTGCCACCCCAATGCCGAGGACGAGCGTGGCAAGCACCGTAAATGTAAACCCCCGTGCGCGACCCAGCGAACGCACAGCGAACGACGCATCCTTCCAAAATTGTTCCAGCCACACCCACCCGCGCTGTTCGCGGCACTCTTCCTGGATGCTCGCCATATTGCCGAACTGCCGCAGCGCGGCGTAGTGCGCTTCGTCAGGGTTCATGCCGGCTTGCAAATTCATTTCCGTCTGCAGTTCGACATGCCGCCGCATCTCCTCGGTCATGTCGGCCTCAAGTTTCTTTTTGCCCAAAAGCGCGAGGAATTTGTGCAGGAAATTCATGGTTTGGTTGGTATCGTTCTCTTTCTCTTAATCGTTCCCGTTGCGTCAGTTTTAGTTTGAGAGAAAGAGATGAATTAGGAGAACGAGAACGATTCACGGTGTTCACGTTCACTCACTGCGCAGCGCGACCATCGGATCAACTTTAGTTGCCCGGCGCGCGGGAATCCAGCAGGCAAAAAATGCGGCCACGGCCAAGACACCCGGCGCGACCGTGAATGCGACCGGGTCCAAAGCATTCACCCGGTAAAGCAGGCTGCTCACGATTTTCCCGGTGCCCAGCGAGAGCACCACGCCGATCAACAGGCCGCTTCCGAGCATCACCGCACCCTCGCGAAGAATCATCCGCTGCACGGTAGCCGGATGCGCCCCCAGCGCCATCCGGATGCCGATCTCCCGGGTGCGCCGTGCGACCGAGTAAGCAATGACGCCATAAGCGCCCACCACCGCGAGGCAAAGCGCCAGCCCGCCGAACACGGAAAACAATGCGGCGCCAGCGCGCACGATCCATATCTGGATGTTGCCATCCAAGTGGCGGGCGAAGGATCTCAGCGAAAGGATCGGCAGGGTGGCATCCACTTCGCCGACGACACGCCTCAGCAGGTCGGCCGTCGCCGCTTCACTTTCCGGCGGGAGTGAGGCAAATTTGAGCTGAAAGAAAACATGGCTCTTAAAGCCACGGGCCAACGGAAGGTAGATCCCCCCGTCGGGCGCTGATTCAAAAAGATTGTGGCGGGTCGCGGGCACCATGCCGACCACTTCATAGGTCTCGTCCGATTTCGCTGCGGCAGAGTCCACCGCGCCGTTCTGCACCGACGCCCCGGGAGTTGACTCCACATTTTCTAACTGCAGACGTTGACCAACCGCGTCACCTTCCGGCCAGAGTTCCTTCGCCAGCTCTTCATTGATGATCACCACCGGTGGTCCTTCTTTTTGGGTCGCCTCCGCAAAGGTGAAAGCTCGTCCACGCAAGAGCGGCAGACCGACGCTCTTGAAATAATTTTCCCCCACGCCATTCCATTTCGCGGACTTGGCGCCAGCCGCTCCGCCCACGCGACGCACGCGTTTTTCGAAATCCAGTCCGCTCAAGGGCACATCAGTGGACAGGTCCGCACTCTCCACGCCCGGAAGCGCGCCGAAACGTTCGGTCAGGCGGCGATACAGTTCTTGCGCTTGCTTCTGGCTGTGACCGCCGAGGCTCGCATCCACTTCCATCAGGAATACTCCGTCTGTTTTCAGACCGGTTTCCATGGCGCCCGCGCCCGCCCGGGTGGCACTGCGAATGAAGAGCGCGGCGCACGTCAGCAGAGCAAGGGAAAGCGCGAGTTGCGCCGACACCAGTGGATTGCGCGGAAGAAACTTCCAGCGGCGGCGCACGATATCTTCGCCGGCATGTTCCTTCAAATGCACCATGACCTCGCTCCGCGAGAGCTTGAGCGCAGGCCCGAGGGCAAAGACCAAGGTTCCCAGAACACAAAGAACGAAGGTCACCGCGAACAGCGCCGGTTGGGGTCCCGCGTTCCAGACGAGATCAATCGGAATCATTCGGCCCAGCGAAGCGGCGAGTAATCCCGACGACCACAGCGCCAGCAGCAGGCCCGCCACTCCGCCGATGAGGGCGAGCAAAAATCCCTCGGTCAAAAGTTGCCGGATGATGCGCGCCCGTCCGCCGCCCAGCGCAAGCCGCAGCGCAATTTCCTTTCGCCGCGCCGTGCCCCGGGCCAGCAGCATGTTGGCGAGATTCAAGCACGCCACCAGCAGGACGATCGCGGCCATGCCGAGCAGCAGCGCGCCGACCCAGGCCACGGCAGTATCGTTGCTGTTTGAGGCAAACCGCGAAGGCGGGGCCACGGTGAGCTGCCGGTCCTTTTGTTCGACCGGAAAAACCGCCACCAGAGTTGCCGTGAGCGCCTGAAGTCCGCTCCCGGCGTCCGCGGCTTTTGAGCCTGGTTTGAGCCGGCCCAGAATCATCAAGGCCGTGCTCGTGCGGTCTGTGAGTGCGCGACCGTTCTCAGCTGTGGCTTCATTTGCCACCTGATCATAAACCCCGAGAGGCAACCAGACCTCGGTATAGAAAAGAGCGGTCGTTCCCGCGAAACCCTCCGGCATGATGCCGATGATCGTGAACGGCCGGGTGTTGATATGCAGCGTCGAGCCCAGCAGTGCAGGATCGAAATGGTGTTTTTTCCAGTAGGAGTGACTGACCAACGCCACCGGAGTGGCGCGGCCGGGCGTCGCCTCCTCTGGGGAAAATGTCCGGCCTTGCGCGGGTCTCACGCCGAGCACCGAAAAATAGTTCGCGCTGACCACTGCGGCGGCGGCGCGACGGGTATCGCCCTTCTCGCCGACTCCCACCTCCAGCAGCGCTGAAGCGAGCGCATCGGAGAAAATCGTATTGCCCTCAAGAATCTCACGGTAGGCCGGATAGGAAAAGTCGCGCACATCCCTTGGATTCCGTTTGTCCTGGGAGGAAATCCGCATGATCTCCGCCGGCCGGGCGTAGGTGAACGGTGCGAGCAACAAGGTGTGGACGAAATTGAAAACCGCCGCATTGGCCCCGATGCCGAGTCCGAGTACCGCGACCGCCGCCGCGGTAAAACCCGGATTCCGGCGCAGCTGCCGGCAGGCATACCGGAGATCCTGCATAAACTGCTCGAGCCAGACCCAGCTCTTCACCTCGCGTGCCTGCTCCTGAATTGCGGTCATATTGCCAAACTGCCGCAGCGCCGCAAATCGCGCCTCTTCGGGATTCATGCCCGCCTTCAGGTTCAGCTCCGTCTGCAATTCGACGTGATGTCGTATTTCATCGGCCATCTCGGCGTCGAATTGTTCTTTAAAAAAGAGGGAGCGAAATTTGCGGTATGGCTTCATGAGGGTAATCAATATCGTTCTCATTCTCTTACTCGTAATCGTTTTCTCCGTTCGTGTGTTTTGGTTTGAGAGAAAGAGAAGGATTACGAAAACGAGAATGATTTTACTCAGGCATTCCCCAGCACGAGGTTGATGGCCGTCGAAAGTTTCGCCCAGCTCTGCTCCTCGGCCTGGAGCTGCTTCCGACCGGTGGGCGTGAGCGAATAAAACTTCGCCTTCCGGTTGTTGTCGGAGACGCCCCACTCCGCCTTGATCCAGCCTTGATCCTCCAAACGGTAAAGCGCCGGATAGAGCGAGCCCTGTTCCACCGTCAGCATGTCCTTCGACATCTGGCCGATTCGGAGGGAAATTCCGAAACCGTGCATCGGTTCCAGCTGGAGCGATTTGAGGATGAGCAGGTCGAGGGTGCCCTGCAGGAGATCAGCTTTGTTGTTTGCCATGGTCTTGCCTAGATTGGCTAGGAGAAGAAACCCCTTCCCTAGATTGTCAAGGGGAGAAGAATGCGCATGGGAAAATTGCGAGCTATCGGCCCCGCTGCGGGCTTGCCTGTGAAGCGAGTCCCATCTTCCCTGCCGGCATGCCTGTTGACGAAGTTCCACCGCTACTTTCCCCCGCCCAACGCAAGCTCGTCGGTTTCGCTTTGGGGTTTGCCGCCCTCTTTGGAATTTTTGCGCTCACCGCGTCGAGTCTCATCCTGGTCGGCCGGTTTCTCAGTGAATTTTCGAGCGCACTCTGGCCCATCGCTACCGCAGGAATTCTGGCGCTGATCCTGCGCCCAGTGGTGGCGCTGTTCGTCAAGCGGTTCAAGCTGCGCCGGTTTTCTGCGGTGATCCTTCTCTACGGTTTGTTTGGGCTGATGGTAGCGGGCGTGCTGTTCACGTTCGCCCCGGCGGTCATTTCCCAGATCGTCGATTTTTTCGCCTATCTCCCCACCCTTTGGGCAAACACCGTGACTTGGGGTGAACAACATTTTCCGGAATGGCTCGCGCAAGTCCGGCGCTACACGGACAATCCTTCCGTCAAAAACGCCTTCGATGGCCTGATGAAGCAGGCCCAGGATATGATCGCCCATTTGGCTCCGACTTTAAAGTCGGCGGGTGCCGGTATTTTCGGCGTCTTCGGTTTTATCGCCTCCCTGGCCATCGTCCCGGTATACCTGTTTTTCTTCCTGCTTTCAGGCAACGAGGATCCCACGAGAAGCCTGCCCAAGCACTTGGCGTTCCTTAGCGCCGAGCATCGCGATGACGTCACTTTTCTGATCAAGGAATTTCTGGGCATCATCGTCGCGTTTTTTCGTGGGCAATTATTGATCGGCTTTATCATGGGCGTGTTGCTGGCGCTGGGTTTCTCCATCGCCGGTCTTAAGTTCGGCCTGGCTTTGGGGCTCATTGTCGGACTGATCAACATCGTGCCCTACCTCGGTTCGATTCTTGGGCTGAGCGTGGTGCTGCCGCTGGCACTGTTTCAGCCCGACGGCGGCGGCGTTGGTTTGTTGGGCGCATGCCTGGGAATTTTCATCGGCGTCCAAGCGATCGAGGGCTGGTTGCTTACACCGCGCATCATGGGCAAGCAGACCGGATTGCATCCGGTCGCCATTATTTTTGCCGTGTTCTTCTGGGGCGAGGCTTTCAACGGCATTCTGGGCATGTTGCTTGCCGTCCCGCTCACGGCTTTCTTCGTCACTGCCTGGCGGCTGCTCCGGCACAAATATTTCAGGTTATGAGTGGGGCGGCGCCCGCGCCCGATAATTGTGGGATTTGCGGCGCCACGATTCCGCCCAACGCGCGGGCGTGTCCGGAATGCGGCGCAGACGAGCAGACCGGCTGGCGCGAACAGAGTATGTACGACGGACTGGATTTGCCCGAGGCGGGGTCCAACGATAAACAGCGGGGAACCGGGGCGACGCTGATCTGGAAAGTGACGGGCCTTGTTGTGCTGATCATCATGGCGGTGCTGGTTTTCCGCGGCGGTGGGTGAGTTTTCATTCCCAAAAAAGACTACGGCGGGATCGCTGTGGTTCCAAAGAGCGTTGGTGGATCAGGCACCTTAATCTGCCTCCCCACCGTCCTGCCTTTGACTTCAGGCACTTGTTCTTTTTGATAATCGCAACATGCCGTGGGAGGTTCGTTTCAATGAGGGAGTTTGCCTGCCGCAAATCGGCTGGTGGCTTGACGCACGCCGTTCGCAATTCCGCTCGTTTGTATCGCATGCCCATGGGGATCACATTGGAGCGCATCGCGAAATCCTAGCCACCCGGACGACCGCCAGCCTGATGCGACTGCGCATTTCCGGGAAACGCAGGGAGACGATTCTCGACTACGACCAGTCGTGGCCGGCTGAATTTGGCTGTGAAATGCGGCTGTATTCGGCCGGACATATTTTCGGCTCAGCGATGCTGCACGCCACGACCGAGCACGGTTCCCTGCTTTACACGGGGGACTTCAAACTGCGCCCAGGCCTCGCCGCTGAAACTTGCGCCACGCCGCGCGCCGATGTCCTGATCATGGAAACAACATTTGGTCTGCCCCGATACGTTCTGCCGCCCGCGGAAGAAATCGAAGGCGGCATTTTGGATTTCTGCCGGCAGGCACTCGCCGAAAAAATCACCCCGGTGCTTTTCGCCTACAGCCTCGGCAAGACCCAGGAACTGCTGCAGGTCGTGGGCCGCGCCGGGCTGCCGGTCATGTTGCATGCGCACGGTTTCAAGATGACCCAGCGGTATGCCGAGCTGGGCATGAAGCTGCCGCCTTACTCGTTGCTGAATTTAAAAACGTACGCCGGTCATGTCATCATTGCCCCTCCGATGTCGGGCCAGACCGAACCACTGACTTGGATTCATCCGAAGCGCACCGCGGTTGCCACCGGGTGGGCTCTCGACCCGGGAGCCATCCACCGTTACGGTTGTGATGCCGCGTTCCCGCTTTCCGACCATGCGGATTTTCCCGATTTGCTGGCCTTCGTGGATAAAGTGCAGCCGAAGCTCGTGTACACCCTGCATGGCTTCGCCAGGGAATTCGCCGCCACGCTGCGCGCCAGAGGAATCGAAGCCCGCCCACTTTTTTTCACGAATCAAACAGAACTCAGTCTCTGAGCCCAAGGGGGAAATCCAAAATTGAAGCTGGGATGATCGATCCGCGTATTGCGGGAGATTTGTGGGCAGCGTCATTTGACGGATGGAATGACACTCATACGTTCCAATTCATGCCTTGGGACGTGGAATATCGGAACGGAATATACCTTCCCCAAATCGACTGGTGGCTGGACGCCCATTTTCCGGTGGAGCGGGGCTTTGTTTCGCACGCGCATTTCGATCACGTCGCTGCGCACAAGGAGGTGCTTTGCTCGGCGGGGACGGCGAAACTCATGCAAGCGCGGCTGCCGGGCGAACGTCGTGAAATTATCCTGCCCTACGACGAGGCTCACGCACTGGGCTCCGGTTGTACCGTGCGGCTTTTTCCCGCCGGCCATATTTTCGGGTCGGCCCAATTTCATGCAACGGGCGAGCAAGGCACGTTGCTTTACACGGGCGACTTCAAATTACGCCAGGGTCTGTCCGCTGAGAAATGCGCCACCCCTCACGCGGACACACTGATCATGGAGACCACCTTCGGGCTGCCGCGCTATGTCTTTCCGCCGACGGAAAAGGTGGTCGCCGACATACTCTCATTTTGCCAGCAGGCTTTGCATGAGGATGCGATTCCGGTGTTGTTCGGATACAGCCTAGGAAAAAGCCAGGAACTACTGCAAGCGCTGGGCCGCGCCGGTTTGCCGGCGATGCTGCATCCCCAGACTCACCGGTTGACGAAAGTCTATGAGCAGCTCGGCATGATTTTCCCGCCCTATCGTCTCTTCGAACCCGAGGCCGCGGCCGGCCAGGTCATTCTCTGTCCTCCGCAGGCCGCGACCTGGACTCCGTTGCGCAAGCTTGAAAATAAGCGCACGGCGATGATCACCGGGTGGGCGCTGGATGCGAATGCGAGATACCGTTATCAATGCGACGCCGCATTTCCGCTGTCGGACCACGCCGATTATGCGGATTTGCTCACGTTCGTGGAGCGGGTGAAGCCCACAAGGGTTTTCACGCTCCACGGTTTCGCCCGCGAATTTGCCCTGACGCTGCGCGAGCGCGGGATCGAGGCGTGGGCGGTCGGGCAGGACAATCAGCTGGAATTGGGGATGACGATGCCCGACGGAGAAACGAAGGAGGTCCGGGCAAGACGGGCAGCTGCGCCTCCCTTGAAGGAGGAAGCCGGCTTGAAGGTGGTGGAAAATTGCCCCGCGGATTCGCTGGACCGCTTCGCTCGCGCTGCGGATTGTGTAGCTTCCACCGCCAGCAAACTGGAAAAAATCCGCGTGTTGAAGGACTTTTTTTCCAGTCTGCCCGTGGAAGCTGCCGCATTGGCCGCGGTCTACCTGACGGGCCGCGCGTTTCCCCAAGTGGATGCGCGAACCCTCAACACCGGAGTGGCACTGATCAGACGGGCGGTGGTCGCGGCCGCAGGCGCGACCGAGGGTGATTTTCGAGCGGCTTACGGGCGACATCGCGACACCGGCGAGACGGTGGAAGCGCTCCTGGCAAGAAAGTTTCCGGGAGGAAAACCGGTAACCTTGCCTGAATTAAATGTGACTTTTGGCGAACTGGCAGCCGGACGCGGCCCGATGGAGAAAATGGACATTTTGCATCGACTCCTCACGCGTCTTACCGCCTTGGAGGCGAAGTATGTGGTGAAGATCATCACCGGCGACCTCCGGATCGGCCTCAAGGAGGGGTTGGTTGAGGAGGGAATCGCCACAGTCACGGGGAAAACCCTGGACGACATCCGTGAGGCCAACCTGTTGTCCGGCGATCTCGGGAAAGTCTATCGCGCCGCGGAAGCCGATCAGCTGAGCACCATCGAGCTGCAACCGTTTCATCCGCTGCAATTCATGCTGGCCAGTCCGGAACCCACCGCGGAGGCGATTATCGCCAGGCTCGCGCCACCGATCTGGCTGGAGGAAAAATATGACGGCATTCGCTGCCAGTTGCACAAAGTGGGAAATCGCGTGGAACTGTTCTCGCGCGACCTGCATCGGATCACCGCGCAATTTCCCGATCTCGCGGGCAGTGCGGCCGGACTGGCTGGCGATTTTATCGCGGACGGTGAATTGCTCGCGTGGCGCGACGGACGCGCGCTTCCTTTCGCTGAATTGCAAAAACGACTGGGCCGCAAAGGCGATGATTTGTTTTTGGGCGCGGAGATTCCGGTTTCGCTTTCGCTCTACGATTTGCTCTGGCTTGGGGGCAAAATTCTCTTGAAAGAGCCGTTGAGTGAGCGTCGACGGCAACTCGAAGGGGTTATTCCCGCGAAGCTCGACAAGCTTCACGTGGCCCCCATCACGCGTGCGGTCTCAGCGATCGAGATCGAAGCGGCCTTCCTACGGGCACGGGAAAGGGGCAACGAAGGATTGATGGCCAAGGATCCAGCCAGTTTCTATACGCCCGGACGGCGCGGCCAGGCTTGGTTGAAGCTCAAGAAAGCTTATGCCACCCTGGACGTGGTGGTGGTGGCGGTCGAATATGGGCACGGCAAAAGGCGCGAGGTATTGTCGGACTATACTTTTGCCATCCGTGATGCCGCGGGCGACCGGCTTCTCACGGTGGGAAAAGCGTATTCGGGCCTGACCGATGTGGAGATTGCGAGGCTCACCACGCATTTTCTGGATCACACCACGGAGATTCGCGGGCGGCTGAGAATGGTGCGGCCGGACAC
>JANYDX010000033.1 GCA_025363395.1 Verrucomicrobiota bacterium | reverse complement strand
AGGGTCGCGTGCAGCGTGCGCAGGCACTCCCGGGTGAGGGGGAGACAATTGTGGAGGGGAATGATGAACGAGACCTGCATGTCAGAGCGCGGCGGAATCCACCACCCGCAGGGAAAGAAAAATCACCGCCAGTTTGCGGGCGTCGTGCTCGGTCACCAGACACTGGCTGTAGTGCAGCACCAGCCGGTTTTCCCCGGCGAGCAATGGGAGCGAGGCCGCGAGAGTTTCCTTTTGGTTAATCCGACCGAAAGCATGTTGAAGCACGAGCGCGCCGTTTAATTCGACCCGCACCGTTTGATTTTCGGAATACGTCAGCCCTTCGGCGTGGAAGCGGACTTCACGGGACTCTTGTGAGTGGATGCTGAGATGGGTGGCCGGTGCATAGCTCCAATGAAAAGGGGGCAGGAAGGCTTCCGGCACAGGCCCTTCGCGCGGGCCCCAGCCTGACTCGACGGCAAACCCGGTGAAGTTTTCGGCCGCAACCTCGGACAAGGCCGCTGGAATTTCTGCGGGACTGAGTTCATGAATGGGCGAATTGATTGCCTGCGGCGGGCTGGCGCTGGCGCCCGCATCGTCGAGCAACCGGCCGTGACTCGCCGCTAGTTTTTCAAGGTAGGGCAGCAACGCGCGGGCCACGCGGTTCCAGCCGGCGGAGGAAAGACCGGGTGTGAGCGCCGCGCCTCGATAAGCGATGGGTTGCAGCCGGAGCGATGTCGTGGGCGGACAAACCGTGGCAAAGAAAAGATCAGGATTTTCTGCGAGGAGCTGAAACCCAAGGCGGTAATGCACATCAAGTCCGGCCTGGGCCCGGCCGCGGCTTGATTTTTGCAGCTCCGCCAGAATCACACGCAGGACTTGATGCTGCGGCGAGCGCAACGCGAGGTGGGCGAGGTAGAAGCCGGCGGGCAATGGTCGGTCGGGTACTCCCTCGGCGCCGCGGTAGAGTGCATGACTGCCCTTGCCAGCCAACAGTTCCGGGTCGAGCGCGAGGCGGCGCGGGACCATGATTTTTTTGGTGAGTGCGGGCGAGGTCTGGCAATAGCGCAAGCGCAGCACGGGATTGGTGATCGCGGCATCGTCTTGCTCCGTTGGATAGTAATTAAGGAGCAGCAGACTGGCGGGCCGGTCCTCCCCGATCTTGGCCAGATTTTCCTCCAAAACCGCGCGGCTGGGACCGGTGAGAATTTCATCGGCGTCGAGGGGCAGAATCCAGTCGGCGCCTTGCACCTGGGCGGCGAGGTGGGTCAGATGGTTGCTCCGGGCCTCCTGCAAATTGCCGAGTGCACTGTCGGTGAAGAGCGTAATGGGCAGTCCTTCGGCCCGCAAGGCGCCGAGGAGCTGACGCGTGCCATCCGTGCTGTCGTGGTCAAAAATGAGATGATGATCCACCCAGGCGAGGGTATGACGGACGAAGGCCTCGATAATATCGGCTTCGTTTTTGACAATGGAGACTGCCACCAGGCGCATGGGGAAGAGTGTGCGTATCCCGGGTGGAAAGCAGAGATAAAATTAAATCATGCGCCGGAGGCTGCTCCTGGCCAGGAAGCGACGGGCTTTCAGTCTCGGCGGGACCGAAAGGAATTCACTTCTTTCGCACGACCACGGCGGTGCCATAGCACAAGACTTCGACCGCGCCTCCCCGTGGCTCAACGGACGACGCATCGTAGCGGATGCCGATGATGGCATTCGCGCCCAGTTCGGTGGCGTGTTTTTCCATGTCCTCATAGGCTTGTCCGCGGGTTTGTTCACACATGGTGGTGTAAGCGCCAATTTTTCCGCCGATGATGTTCTTCAAGCTGCCGAGGATACCCTGTGAGATCGTGGGGGAACGGACGATGATGCCGCGGACCATGCCCTTGTGCTCCGCTGTTTCATAACCGGTGATTTCAAACGTGGTTGAGGATAACATGATTTCATCAGAGAAAAGCAGCAGGCGTCCCGTGTCCAGCTCGGCTGCCATCGATGCCTCTTCCAACCCTCCCATTACGGCGATTTTTCGGCGGGTAAACGTTTCATCTGTTCGGAGCGAACGTACCTGTGTTTTTCATAAAAAAGGTGAGCGTCCTGGGTGCCGAGCAAGCTCACGGTGTTCTTCACGGAAGGATGTTCGATCACACAGGAGATCAGCCACGTGCCCACTCCCTTCTTACGGTGCGTCTCCTCGATGAAGACATCGCACAGCCAGGAAAAGGTTGCCTTGTCGGTTACGATCCGGGCAAAGCCGATCTGTTTTCTGCCCGCGGTCTCATAAACGCCGAAACAAAGTGAATTCTTGATTGATTCTTCGATGACTTCCCGAGGTCGATCCTTCGCCCAGGCGGAGCCATGCAAACTCCTGCAGATAAATTAAGATCGAGTAAGGCGGGCTCCGTGCTGATCTGATAACCCGGGCGTTCAAAGTTCATGATTTTTTGTGGATGGTCAGGGTTTATCCTTTGGCGCGGGCAGGCCGGGATAGTGGGGTTCGAGCGCGCGTGCTTGGGCGAAGACGGCTTCCGACTCGTCGGTGTGGCCGAGGGCCTGGTGGGCCCAGCCGAGGGCGATGAGCGTGTCGATATCGTCATCGATCCAGACCGCGGCGCGTTCCAGCAACGGCAGGGCTTCCTGGGGTTGCTTGAGGCTGACAAGCATGGCTCCCGTGTTGCGCGCGAGCGTCCAGTCGTCGGGCTGTCCGGCGAGGGCGCGCCGGCCGAGTTCGGCTAGACTCGCCATTGCGTCCGGCCGGGCCAGCAAGGTGCGGGCCGTCTCGGCGCGTTTTTCCCAGGCGTGAATACGGCTAGCCTGATCGGCTTGCCCGGCAAAGGGCGGCTGGTGGAAACGGTTGAGCAGCTCCGTCGCGATCATCGCCTGTTCGTAGGTGTTGTAGTTGAGGCGGAGCCGCGCCTCGTCGTAACTGAATGGCTCGGGAGCGGGGCCGGTGAGCAACCCGCGATGGACGAGATCCGCTGCGATGTGGGGCCACAACTGGCAGGCGGCTTCGTAGGTGCCGCGCAAGTTCAGATGGACGTGCTCGTAAATGAGTTCATCGCCGGGAATGCCTTGCGGACTGGCGGCCGAGATCGTGCGATCCAGGTCGACCAGTTCCAAGCCCGGCGCGCCGGAGCCGCCGATCTCGCGGATGATTTCATTGAGCGATGAGTCCGTGCGGAAGCGCAGCGTATCGAGATCCAACGCACGTTGGAGCAGGATTGCCGCCTCGGGGTCGCGCCCCCTTTGCAGCGCGAGCCGGCCGAGCCGGTAAACCAGGCCGGCATGCTGGTCATCGATGGCCAGCGCGGCGCGGTAGGATTTTTCCGCGCCCTCGAAATCACGGGCGAGCTGGAGTTTTTCCGCGGCCGTGAAGTGCTCCTGCCAAGGCGCGAGTTCGGCGGCCGTGAGGTCGCGCCGGTGTTGCGAAAGGAACGGCGCAAAGTCGCGCCGGTTGGTCAGCACCGTGCACGCGAGGGTGTGGGCGCCGGCGCGATGGCCGGCGTCGGCGATGGCGAGGAGATTGGCACGAAAGTGACCACGCACGGCGTCGAGGCGAGGGTCCCCGGCTGCAATCTGTTGCCCGAGAAACATGGCCATCCCGCCCCAGTCGGCGGGAGCGCCAGTCTGGTTCGACGGCCGCGCAAGGGAAGTGATGAGCTGGCCGGTGCGGCTGGTTTTCATGGTGCGCGCGACGGTCACCGCGGCTTCGCTCTGCTTGAACGAAGCAAAGATTCCGACGGGACCGAAGGGACCGATCACCTCGTTGTTCCCTTCATAGACAATGAAAAGATCGGGCTGGAGCTGTGCGCAATCCTCCGCGATGCCGCGCACGACG